>NZ_JBYSYC010000070.1:0-27509 GCF_058782875.1 Cupriavidus sp. FW305-F7
TCACGTAGCGCCGTAGGAATCCTCGTCCTTTCCGCCGTAAGGCGGCAGCCGAAGGCTGAGGACGAGGAGGATGTCAACCCGGTGTGAGCGGCCGGATAGCGCTTAATGCAACCGGCCCCGCGCCACCAGCATCGTCAACGGCCGCGCCAGCAGCGTGCTGGCCAGCGCCATCAGCAACAGCCCGGAAAACGCCGCAGTGCTGATGATGCGCGCGTCCAGCAGCACGGTTAGCACCACCACCTCGACCAGGCCCTTGGTCTGCAGCAGCGTGCCCAGTGCCAGCGATTCGCGCCAGCCCATGCCGGCGCGGCGCGCGGGCAGCGCCACGCCGGCCATCTTGCCGGCGATCGCGATGGCCAGCGACAGCGCCGCGATCCACAGCGTCATCGGGTTGTTCAGCGAGATCTCGGTGCGCAGCCCGGCGGCCAGGAAGAAGAAGGGCAGCAGCACCACCACCGTGACCGGTTCAAGCTGCTGGCGCACACGCTGCGCTTCGCGTGCGGGCCATACCAGCCCGGCGACGAAGCCGCCCATCACATGGTGCAGCCCGGCCAGTTCGCCTAGGAATGCCGAGGCCAGCACCAGGAACAGCGCCGTCGCTAGCAGCAGCTCGGTCTCCGGCGCGCGGCGGCGCAGCAGCCATGCCAGGGCGGGGCGCACCGCCAGGAACATGAACGCCAGGTAGGCACCGGCGCGTGCCGCCACGGTGAGGGCGCTGGCGCCGTCCTGGCCGCCATGCTGCAGCAGCACCAGGGTCAGGAACAGCCACACCCAGGCATCGTTGACGGCCGCGCAGCGCAAGGCCAGCTGGCCCAGGCGGGTGCCGGTCAGGTGCATTTCGCGCAGCAGCGCACCCAGCACCGGCAGCGCCGTGACGGCGGTGCAGATGCCCATGGCGCAGGCAAACCAGTAGGGGCTGGCCAGTTCCCCGGCGACCGGCCAGCCGGCCGTGGTCATATACCAGCCGGCAGCGGCCCCCAGCGCGAACGGCGCGGCAATGCTGCCCAGCGAGATCTGCAGGGTCGCGCGCCAGTGCGCGGGCACGCTGTCTTCGCGCAGGTGCAGGCCGGTCAGGAAGCAGAACAGCGTCACCGCCAGCCACTGCAGGCCGGACAGCATCGGCAGGCGGTCGGGCCCGAACAGCGCGGTCCAGCCCTGCGGCGCCAGCTGCCCGAACACCGATGGCCCCAGCACGATGCCGGCCAGCACCTGCACGCCGACCAGCGGAAACACCGAGCGCAGGCCGGCACCACGCCACAGCAGATAGGGCAGCGCGACCACCAGCATCGCCTGCAGGAAGAAGATGCTGACGCCGTTCATCGGACCACGCTGGCGACGACGCGCTTCATCCGAACATCCCGCCGTTGACCGAGATCACCTGGCGCGTGATATAGCCGGCGTCGGGCGACATCAGGAAGGCCACGGTCGCGGCCACTTCGTCGGGCGTGCCGAGCCGCCGCGCCGGGATCATGCGCAGCGCCTCGTCGCGCACGTGCTGCTCGACCATGTCGGTGTCGATCAGGCCGGGCGCCACGCAGTTGACCGTGATGGCGCGTTTGGCAAGTTCGATCGCCAGCGCCTTGGTGGCGCCGATGATGCCGGCCTTGGCCGCGCTGTAGTTGGTCTGGCCGCGGTTGCCCACCAGGCCCGAGACCGACGACAGCGTGACGATGCGCCCGGGCTGGCGCCGCTGCACCATCGGCATCACCACCGGGTTGAGCACGTTGTAGAAGGCGTCGAGGTTGGTATGCACCACCTCGTCCCATTCGGCGCCGCTCATGGCCGGGAAGGCCGCGTCGCGCGCCAGGCCGGCGTTGCATACCACGCCGTAGTAGCAGTCATGCGCGGCGATATCGGCCAGCAGCGCGGCGGCGGCTTCCTCGCGCCGTGCCACGTCGAAGCACAACACGCGGGCTTTGCGGCCGCAGGCGCGCACCGCGTCGGCGACGGAGTCGGCTTCGTCGCGGCGCGAGCGGCAATGCACCACCACGTCGTAGCCGTCGCGGGCCAGCCGCAGGGCGATGGCGCGACCGATGCCGCGCGACGAGCCCGTAACGAGCACGGTCGGATTGGTCATACCTGGTGTCCTTGAAAAAAGTCCTCTGCGGGCGCGGGCGCGAATGCGGAACGCATGCGGATGCGGCGCATCATACGCGGCAGAATTCTTCCAGCACCGCCAGCCGGCGGCGCGGCTCGGCCACGAAGGGGTTGCTGCGGTCCCACGCGTAGCCGGCCAGGATCGACGAGATCATGTCGCGGATCTCGGAGTTGGCATTGGGATGGAAGATCAGCTGCTGGAAGCGGCCTTCGTACCAGGCTTCGACAAACACGCGGAAGCAGTCCACGCCGGCCTTGAGCGGCTGGGCGAAGTCCTTGTCCCAGTCCACGGTGTCGCCGGCAAGCTGGCGCACCAGGCATTGCGCCGCCAGGCTGGCCGACTTGAAGGCGATGGTCACGCCGGACGAGAACACCGGGTCCAGGAACTCCCCGGCATTGCCGAGCAGCGCATAGCCGTTGCCCCACAACGACTTCACATTGGCCGAGTAGCCGGCGATCTGGCGCGCCGGGGTGTCCCACTGCGCGTTGCCGAGCAGCTTCGCCAGGCCGGGCTCCTCGGCCACCAGCGCCCGCAGCCGTTCGGTCTCGGTTCCGGTGTAGCGGTCCAGGAATGCTTTCTCGGCAACCACGCCCTGCGAGCAGCGGCCGTCCGAGAACGGGATGGTCCAGTACCAGACGTCCGGGTGTTGGGGATGCACGCTGATCAGGATCTTGTTGCGGTCGAAGGCGCCCGGCGCGATGCGGTCTTCCACGTGGGTGAAGAGCGCGCTGCGCACCGGGAAGCCCGACGGCGATTCCAGCTGCAGCAGGCGCGGCAGGATGCGGCCAAAGCCGGAGGCATCAAGCAGGAACTTTGCGCGCACCAGGTACCGGCTGCCGTCCGGCGCACGCACGGTCACCTCCGGCTGCGTGCCGCTGACGTCGACGTCCTCGACCAGGTGCGAGAAGCGCACCTCGGCACCCTGGCGCGCCGCTTCGCGGATCAGCACGTCGTCAAAGCGTGCGCGCTGCACCTGGTAGGTGGTGCCCCAGCCGGGCGAGAATTTCTCGCGGAAGTCGAAGGCGGTCTGCTGGTCGCCGCGCGAGAAGGCGGCGCCGTTCTTGTACTGGAAGCCCGCTTCCACCACCGCGCGCAGCATGCCTGCCTCTTCGATGTAGGCCATGCTCTGCGGCAGCAGGCTTTCGCCGATGGAAAAGCGCGGGAACGTCTCCTTCTCGATCACCAGCACCGGAATCCCATGCTTGCGCAGCAAGCCGGCCGCGACCGAGCCCGCGGGCCCTGCGCCGATGATGACGACATCCGTGGTTTCCGTTTTCATAAGGTTCGATTCTTCTCTTCTATTGCATGGGGAAGGCGGCGAGGGTCGGGAAAAGCGTCATCCTCACGCGGCAAACGCAAGAATATGACTGCAAATTGGCTCCCGTTGGCCGGCCTGCAACATATTGAAACCAATTCTCCCGGGCTGGATTATCGATGGGCCGCACAGAAAGCTACAGGGGGCCAGCAAGCTACGCCAACTCGCGGCAAAATGTGGAACTGTGGTCACAGCCTGCCATTTCCGCCTGTGCCCTTTGCTTCTACCACCCCGACGCCATCCCACCCCATCCGAAGGAGCCACCATGCCTGCCACAACCATGCCCTACAGCCGCCTCGGCGCCAGCAACCTGCGTGTTTCGGCACTTTGCCTGGGCACCATGATGTTCGGCGACCAGACCGATGAGGCCGAAGCCGCCCGCATCGTCGCCAGCGCGCGCGACCACGGCGTGAACTTCATCGACACCGCCGACGTATACACCAAGGGCGCGTCGGAGCAGATGGTCGGGCGCCTGCTGACTGCCAACCGCCACGACTGGGTGCTTGCCACCAAGCTGGGCAACGCGATGCAGGCGGCGCCCAACCACGGGCACTATTCGCGGGTCTGGATCCTGCGCGCGGTGGAGGACAGCCTGCACCGGCTGGCGACGGACTACATCGACATTCTCTACCTGCACCGCGACTATCCCGGCACGAACCTGGAAGAGGCGGTGCGGGCAATGGGCGACCTGGTGCGCAGCGGCAAGATCCGCTACTGGGCGGTGTCGAACTTCCGCGGCTGGCGCATCGCGGAAATCGCACGCCTGTGCGGCGAGCTGGGCGTGCCGCGCCCGGTGGCGTGCCAGCCCTACTACAACCTGCTGAACCGGATGCCGGAGGTGGAGATCCTGCCGGCATGCGAGCACTACGGGCTGGGCGTGGTGCCCTACAGCCCGGTGGCGCGCGGCGTGCTGACCGGCAAGTACGCGCCCGGGCAGGCACCGGGCGAGGGGACGCGCGCCGGCCGTGCCGACCGCCGCATGATGGAAACCGAGTTCCGCGAAGAATCGCTGGTGATTGCACAGCAGCTCAAGGCTCATGCCGAAGGGCGCGGGCTGACGCCGGGCCAATTCGCCACGGCGTGGGTGCTGGCCAACCCGATCATCTCGTCGGTCATTGCCGGTCCGCGCACGCTGGCGCAGTTCGAGGACTATCTGGGCGCGCCCGGTGCGGTCATCACGCCCGCGGAAGAATCGATGGTCGACGCGCTGGTGTCGCCGGGCCATGCCTCGACGCACGGCTACAACGACCCGGGCTACCCGTTCGGGGGACGACCCGTGGCACGCGCGCAGGCAGCCTGATGACCGTTTCGGGCAGGGGGCGCAATGTGGCGCAGGCGCTGCCTGGAGTGATGCCTGTATGCAACGGCACGATGCGCGTGCGCGCGCTTGCTGCAGGCTGCCTTTACTCCTACTAATATCAAGACAGGCGGCGCGCGGCGTGCGCGCGCCGCGAGAACATTGCGCTTCGAGCCGGTGCATGACAGCCGTTGCGCGCTGCATCGGCCCAACAGGGAAGCCCAAACGTGTCGCGTCGTGGCTGGATCTTCGCTGGCTTGGCGGTCGCCCTTGGTGGGGGCGCCTATGTCGTGTACAGCTTTGTCGCAAGCGAAGTGCGCAACTCGCACTTGCAGGCGCGGCTGATTGGCAGCCTGGGGCAGCGGCTGACATTCGAGATCCAGCCGGGTGCCAGCGACAGCATCCGTTTCCCGCATTCCGGCCCCTACGACGCCCGCATGGGCTACGGCCGCATGCCGCTGTTCGCGCAGCGGCTGGAGCAGCGCGGCTACGTGCCCGCCGAGCAGGCGCGCATGTCGCCCGACATGGTGCGGCTGATCGACGAAGGCCTGTTCACGCCCTACCGCGAGAAGAACCAGGCGGGCCTGCTGCTGCGCGACTGCAACGGGCTGACGCTGGCGTTCGAGCGTTATCCGCAGCGCCAGTACCCGGACTTCGGCGCGGTGCCGCCGCTGCTGATAAGCGCCTTGCTGTATGTCGAGAATCAGGGCCTGCTGAATCCGGAATACCCCAATATGAACCCGGCGCTGGACTGGCGCCGGCTGTCGCGCGCGGTGCTTGACCAGGTGATCCGGCTGGCCGACAAGTCGCATGACGCGCCCGGCGGCAGCACGCTGGCCACGCAGATCGAGAAATACCGGCACTCGCCCGAAGGCCGCACCGCGTCGATCCAGGAGAAATTCCGCCAGATGGCGTCGGCGTCGCTGCGCGCCTACCTGGACGGGCCCGACACCCAGCGTGCACGCGAGCGCATCGTGGTGGACTACCTGAACACCGTGCCGCTGTCGGCGCGCGAGGGCTTTGGCGAGATCAACGGCATCGGCGATGCGCTGTGGGTCTGGTACGGCGAGGATTTCGGCGAGGTCAACCGGCTGCTCAAGGACATGGACGTGCGCGCCCCTGAACCGCGCCAGGCGCAGGCCTTCAAGCGCGCGCTGTCGCTGATCATCTCGCAGCGCCGCCCGTCCTACCACCTGCGCCGCGACGATACCAACCTGGATGCGCTGACTGGCAGCTACCTGCGCCTGCTGGCGGCCAACAACATCATCACGCCCGAGCTGCGCGACGCGGCGCTGGCGCAGCCGCTGGACAAGGCCACGCCGCCGCAGCGCCCGCCGCAGGAGCCGTTTGTCACGCGCAAGGCCGTCAACCGCGTGCGCTCGGATATCACCCGGCTGACCGGGGTGGAGGGCCGCTACGACATGGACCGGCTCGACCTGACCGTGGACAGCACCATCAACCGCGAAGCGCAGCGCATCATCACCGAGACGCTGCAGCGCGTGAACAACAAGGCTGATGCGCGTGCCATGGGCCTGTACGGCCACAACCTGCTGCGCGACAACGACGACCCGTCGAAGCTGATGACCAGCTTCACGTTGTACGAGCGCGTGGGCAACGCCAGCGTGGTGCGCGTGCAGGCCGACAATATCGACCAGCCCTTCGATATCAACAGCGGCGCGCGCCTGAACCTGGGCTCCACGGCCAAGCTGCGCACGCTGGTGACCTACCTGGAGATCATCAGCGAACTGAACGCGCGCTACGCCGGCATGAGTCGCGACCAGCTGGCCGCCGTGCGTCTGGCGCGCCAGGATGCGCTTAGCCGCTGGGCGGTGGACTACCTGATGAAGGCGCGCAAGCCGGACGAGCGCGAGCTGATGCCGATGCTGGAGGCGGCGATGGAGCGCAAGTACTCCGGCAGTGCCGGCGAAGGCTTCTACACCGGCGGCGGCCTGCAGAGCTTCACCAATTTCGAGCGCTGGGAGGGTGAGCGCATCATGACCGTGCGCATGGGCTTCCAGCACTCGGTCAACCTGGTGTTCATCCGCATGATGCGCGACATCGTGCGCTATGAGATGTTCCATGCCAAGCCTGACATGGGCGACCTGTTCGAGGACCGCAACGCGCCCGGCCGGCGCGAGTACCTGGAACGCTTCGCCGACCAGGAAGGCAGCGCCTACATGACCGGTTTCTACCAGCGCTACCGCGGCAAGGATTCGGCGCAGCGCCTGGACACGCTGCTGGGCCGCGTGCGTATGACCATACCGCACCTGAATGCGGTGCGCATGTCGGTGACGTTGCTGAGTGCGCGGCCGACCCTGGATGAGGAAAGCTATGTGCGCATCATGCGCGCGCGCCTGGGCGACAAGCAGCTGGCCAAGGAAGACCTGCCGGCGCTGTACCGCAAGTACGGCAAGGACAAGTTCAACCTGAACGACCGTGGCTACCTGTCGCGGGTGCACCCGCTGGAGCTGTGGATGGTGGAGTACCTGGACCAGCACCCCAACGCCACGCTGTCGGAGATCCTGCGCGCCAGCACCGCCGAGCGCCAGGAAGTGTACAAGTGGCTGTTCAAGACGCACAGCAAGGCGGGCCAGGACAACCGCATCCGCACGCTGCTGGAGCAGGACGCCTTCGCGCACATTGCCCGGCGCTGGCAGCGGCTGGGCTATCCGTTCGATTCGCTGACGCCGTCCTATGCCAGCGCCATCGGCGCCTCGGGCGACCGCCCCGCCGCGCTGGCGGAACTGGCGGGCATCCTGATGTCAGGCGGGATGGCCACGCAGAACGCCGCGGTGTACAGCCTCGCCTTTGCCGATGGCACGCCCTATGCCACGCGCTACGTGCTGCAGCCGGCGCCGGGCAAGCGCCTGCTGCCGGAAGAAGTGACCGCGGTGGTGCGGCGCTCGATGATCGATGTGGTGGAAGGCGGCACCGCCAGGTCGATCCGGGGTGCCTTCACCATGCCGGGCCGCGATGGCACCACGCTGACGGTGGCGGGCAAGACCGGCACCGGCGATCAGCGGTTCCAGGTCTACGGGCCGGGCGGGCGGCTGATTTCATCGCGCTCGGTCAACCGCTCGGCGACCTTCGTGTTTACGCTCGGCGACCGCTTCTTCGGCACCGTGGTGGTCAATGCCAGGGAACCCTACGCGGCGCGCTACAGCTATACAAGCGCGCTGGCGGTCAGGGTGCTGCGCGCCATCGCGCCGCAGATCTCGGCGATGGCGCCAGGCGGCGACCGCGCACTGCTGCGTTGCCGCGATACGTCCCCAGGGCTGCGCGCCCCGCGCACGCCGACACTGACCGAGGCGGTGCCCGGCGCGCCGCTGGCCCAGGCACAGGTTGTGCCCAGGGTGTCGCCCGCGCCGGCCAATCCTGCCAGCCCGGTGCGCGCACCGGACACGCCGGCGCTGGCCGATGCGCAGGACGCCGCTGGCGTGCGCCGCGCCAGTCAGCCCTTGCGCCGGACCATGCCGTAGATCACCAGCAGCACGATCGCGCCAATCACTGACGCGATCCAGCCGGCCGGCTGGCCCGGCTGGTACCAGCCCAGGGCGCGGCCGACGTAGCCGGCAGCCAGTGAGCCCAGCACGCCCAGGACGATGGTCATGATCCAGCCCATCTTGTCGTCGCCGGGTTTGACCGCCCTGGCGATCAGGCCGACGATAAGGCCAACGAACACGGTGCCAATGAATGCCATCATGATGCGCTCTCCCGGCAGTGGTCTGAGTCCATGCCGGCCGCATGGGGCGGCCGGCTGCGCTTCATGATACACGCAGCACTCGGGTGCGTATGACGCTCAAGTGACAAGCGGCGGCGCTGCTGTCAGGCCTGCGCCAGCCGGAACTGGCCGACCGCGTGATGCAGCGCATCCGCCTGGTCTTCCAGCGAGGCCGCGGCGGCCGCGGCTTCTTCCACCAGCGCGGCGTTCTGCTGCGCCATCTGGTCCATCTGCGACACCGCCTGGTTGACCTGCTCGATGCCGCCGGTCTGCTCCTCGGTGGCCGCGCGCATCTCGGCCATCAGGTCGGTCACGCGCTTGACCGCGCCGACGATCTCGTCCATCGCCTTGCCCGCGCTTTCCACGAGCACCGCGCCGTCGTCGACGCGCTGCGCTGAGTTGCCGATCAGCGCCTTGATCTCCTTGGCGGCGGTGGCGCTGCGCTGCGCCAGCGTGCGCACCTCGCCGGCCACCACCGCGAAGCCGCGGCCCTGGTCGCCGGCACGCGCCGCTTCCACGGCCGCATTGAGCGCGAGGATGTTGGTCTGGAAGGCAATGCCCTCGATCACGCCGATGATGTCAACCACCTTGCCCGAGGCGTTCTTGATCTCGCCCATGGTGTCCACCACCTGGCTGACGATGGTGCCGCCGCGCACCGCAATGTCCGACGCGCCTTCGGCCAGGTGGCTGGCCTGGCGCGCGTTCTCGGCGCTCTGGCGCACGGTGCTGGTGAGCTGCTCCATGCTGGCGGCGGTTTCCTGCAGCGACGTGGCCTGTTCTTCGCTGCGGCGCGACAGGTCGGCGTTGCCCGCGGCGATCTGCTTGGCCGCGCCAGCGATCGAATCGGCCGAGCCGCGGATGCTGCCGATCGCGCCGGTCAGGCGCGCCTGCATGCGCTGCATCGCATAGAGGACGCTGTGCTCGTCGCCGGGGCGCACCTCGACCTGGCTGCCGAGGTCGCCTTCGGCAATGCGGCCGGCGATGTGCGCCGTGATGGCGGGCTCGCCGCCCAACTGGCGCTGCAGGCTGGCCGCCACGCGCACCATCACCAGCGACATCAGCAAGCCAACTCCCAGCAGGATGCCAAACGCCTTCATCAGCTCGGCGCGGAACGCCGCCTCGATGTCGTCCAGGTACAGGCCCGCGATGAAGTTCCAGTCCCACGGGCGGAAGTTGGCCACGTAGCTCAGCTTGGGCTGCGGCGCCTCGGCGCCGGGCTTGGGCCACAGGTATTCGATAAAGCCCTTGCCAGGCCCTTTGCCGATCTCGGCGATTTCGCGGAAGAGGTAGACGCCGTTGGGGTCCTTGGTGCCTTCCATGGCCTTGCCGTTCATCTCCGGCTTGAACGGGTGCATCAGCACCACGGTGTCCGAGCGCATCAGCGTGAAATAGCCATCGCTGCCGAAGCGCATCGCGCGCACGCGCTCGATGGCCTGATTCCTGGCCTCGTCCTGCGTCAGCTTGCCGGCCTTGGCCAGGGCCTCGTACTCGGCCACCACCGAGAACGCGGTGTCGGTGACGTGGGCCAGGTCCAGGCGCCGCTCTTCCATGCGTAACGTGCGGATCTGCCAGGCGTTCCACAGCGTGATGCCGAGCAGGCAGACCCAGCTCAGCACCAGCGGCAATAACAGCTTCTTCTTCAGGCTCAGGTTGTGCAGCATTGCTTCCACTCCTCCATTTTCCGCGCTCGGCGCGTTTCTCATCGGCGGCACGCCGGCGGCGCCATGCATCGGTGGCGCCTGTCGCATGCGTGCGGGTCATCGCCTTAACGGCGGGGGAGGCAGCTAACTTGATTGGGGTAAATTCACCCCTTCGGGGTGATATGGTTAATTGGTTGCATCGTGCCGACATGCTTGTACTTTGTACATCTCTTCCAGCGATTCAGATCGCCGACGACAAGTGATCCCGTCCCGCTGCTTTACGTTGTAATGCGCTGTAACCCAACGCCCTCCCCGGATCGTTTGCGATTTCAAATGCGAACGATTATCCTTCTCTCTTCCGCACAGTCATTGTGCAGACAATGGCACACCTGAGCGCTATGTGATGCGCACAAGGGGCGCTCCAGCTATCCGTACACAGGGCAAGACCGGGCCGCGACTGGGCTGCGCCCGCCGACCAACCGCAATGACCGAAACCCAGCCGGCCTCCGGCCAGCAGCGCCGTGCCTTCTGGCTCAAGCATCTCCACCAGTGGCACTGGATCAGTTCCGCGATCTGCCTGATCGGGATGCTGCTGTTTGCCGTCACCGGCTTCACGCTCAACCACGCCGCACAGATCGAGGCCAGGCCCGCGGTCGAGACCCGCCACGCCACCATGCCCACGCGCGTGCTCGACCAGGTGCGAGCCGAAGCGCCGGCGGGCGATGCCCAGGCGCGTGAAAAGAAGGCGCCGGTGCCGGCGGTGCTGGCCGACTGGCTGGCGCAGGCGCTGGACATCGACGCCAGCGGGCGCGAGGCCGAATGGTCCGCCGACGAGATCTACGTGGCGCTGCCGCGCCCGGGCGGCGACGCCTGGGTCAGCCTGGAACTCGACAGCGGCGAAGCCCAGTACGAGAAAACCACGCGCGGCGCCATCTCTTACCTGAACGACCTGCACAAGGGCCGCAACACCGGCGCTGCGTGGAGCCTGTTCCTGGATGTGTTCGCGCTGGCGTGCCTGGTCTTCAGCGTAACCGGCCTGTTCCTGCTCAAGCTGCATGCGGCCGGGCGCGTGGGGACCTGGCCGCTGGTGGGGCTGGGACTGGTGGTGCCGGTGCTGCTGGCGATCCTGCTTATCCATTGAATCAACCGTTCCAACCGTTCCAACCGTTTTCCTTCCTGCATCTCACTGACGAGGTTTCTCCGATATGCGCCGACTGCTCTCCGTCACCCTGACCGGCATGGCCGCGGTTCCCCTGGCCGGCCCCGCGCTGGCCGCGGATCTCAGCGTCAAGGTCGACATCCCGCGCCTGACCGTGGCCGAGTACCACCGCCCCTACGTGGCGATGTGGGTCGAGCGCGCCGACCAGAGCCCGGTGCAGACCCTGGCGGTCTGGTACGACGGCAAGCTCAAGGACGGCGAAGGCACCAAGTGGCTCAAGGACATGCGCCAGTGGTGGCGCAAGGCCGGCCGCGACCTGCACATGCCGGCCGACGGCGTCTCCGGCGCCACGCGCGCGCCGGGCGAGCACAGCGTGAGCTTCAGCGACGGCAAGGCGCCGCTGGGCAAGCTGCCCGCGGGCAACTACCAGCTGGTGGTGGAAGCCGCGCGTGAAGTGGGCGGGCGCGAGCTGCTGCGCGTGCCGTTCACGTGGCCGCCGCAAGCCGCACAGACCGCCCGCGCCAAGGGCGAACACGAACTCGGCGGAGTGACCGTCGAACTGAAGCCGTAATCCTTCCGGAGCCAGACGATGAAACCTTCCCTTATTTCCGCCGCGTCTTCCCGCATGGCCACCCGCGTGGCCGTGCTCGCCCTGGCTGCCCTGGCCCCGCTGGCCGCGCACGCGCACCGCCAGTGGCTGCTGCCGTCGGCCACGGTGCTGTCCGGCAGCGATCCGTGGGTGACCGTGGATGCCGCAGTCTCCAACGACCTGTTCTACTTCGAGCACGTGCCGATGCGGCTCGACAACCTGCAGGTGACCGCGCCCGACGGCAGCGCCGTCAAGGCCGAGAACGCGGCCACCGGCAAGTACCGCAGCACCTTCGACCTGCACCTGACTCAGCCCGGCACGTACCGCGTGGCGGTGGTCAACAACGGCCTGTTCGCCAGCTACAAGGTCGACGGCCAGGCCAAGCGCTGGCGTGGCACCGCCGAGAACTTCGCCAGGGAAGTCCCGGCCAATGCGCAGGACCTGCAGGTCACCCAGGCCGAAGGCCGCATCGAATCCTTCGTCACCGCCGGCAAGCCCAGCGACAAGGGTCTGCGCACCGTCGGCCGCGGCCTGGAACTGGCGCCGATCACGCACCCGAACGACCTGGTCGCGGGCGACACCGCCAGCTTCCGCCTGCTGCTCGACGGCAAGCCCGCCAGCAACCTGAAGGTCTCGGTGGTGCCGGGCGGCATCCGTTACCGCGACCAGCTGCAGGAGTTCAGCGCCACCACCGACGCCGACGGCAAGTTCAGCGTCAAGTGGCCGGCCGCTGGCATGTACTGGATGGAAGCGGAGGTGAAGGACGACAAGACCACCTTCAAGCAGGCCAGGTCGCGCCGCGCCGTCTATGCGGTGACGGTGGAAGTGCTGCCGCAATAAGCCGGATGCCGGGTTTGAACCGCGTCCTGGTCCCCGTTGCGCTGACCGCGCCGCCGCAGCCGCCCGCCGCCGACACGCGGCTGCAGCGCTGGGGCGGCGTGACCATGGGCACGACCTGGTCGGTGGCGGCGCTGCTGCCGCCCGCGGCGGATGCTCACGGCATCGCCGCCGGCATCCAGGCCGTGCTCGATGGCGTGATCACGCAGATGAGCAACTGGGAAGCGGATTCCGACCTGAGTCGCTTCAACCGCGCGGCGCCGGGCAACTGGCACGCGCTGCCGGATGATTGCTTCGCGGTGCTGCAATGCGCGCTGCAGGTGGCGCGCGACAGCGGCGGCGCCTATGATCCGAGCGCCGGCCCGCTGGTGGACCTGTGGGGCTTCGGCCCCGCCCCGGCGCGCAGCGCGCCACCGTCGCCAGACGCGGTGCAGGCCACGCGCAGCCGCTGCGGCTGGGCCCGCATCGAAGTCGATGCGGCGGGCCGGCGCGCCCGGCAGCCAGGCGGCCTGTCGCTGGACTTCTGCGCCATCGCCAAGGGCTTTGCCGTCGACGCGGTAGCGCGCTACCTGTGTGAACAGGGCCTGGACCACCACCTGACTGAGATCGGCGGCGAACTGCGCGGCCATGGCGTCAAGCCCGACGTCATGCCGTGGTGGGTCGCGCTGGAATCACCACCCGGCCTGGACAGCGATGCCGCGGGGCAGACGCGGGTGGCGCTGCACGGCCTGTCCGTCGCCACCTCCGGCGACTATCGCCGCTATTTCGACAGTGACGGTCGCCGCTACGCCCATACCATCGATCCGCGCACCGGCTATCCGGCCAGCCACGCGCTGGCCTCGGTCACGGTCATCCATGGGCAGTGCATGCTGGCCGATGCGCTGTCCACCGCGCTGACCGTGCTGGGCCCGGAGGCCGGCATGGCGCACGCGCGCCGCCACGGCATTGCTGCGCGTTTCCTGGTGCGCACGCCGGACGGCTTCGACGAACATCTGTCGCCGGCCTTTGCCGCGATGCTGGCATGAGCGCGAAGGCCATGCCGTCCGCCGTCGCTGGCGCAAGCTGGCTTGCCGTTGCCGGCGGCGTCGCGCTGTCCGTGCTGGGGCCGTCGCGCATGGCCATGGCGGCCGGCGTGGTGGCAGCCTATGCGGGCTTCTGCAGCGCGGCGCTTGCACACCATCGCCAGCGGCGCGCGCGCGTGGCGACACTGGGTGGCACGGAAGCGGGTGCGACGCTGGTTGCCTATGCCTCGCAGACCGGGTTTGCCGAACAGCTGGCGCTGCAGACCGCCACCGCGCTGCAGGGCGCGGGCGTGCCGGTGCAACTGCTGTCGCTGGCCGATGTCGATGCGCGGCGCCTGCAGACATGCCGCCAGGCGCTGTTCCTGGTCAGCACCACCGGCGAGGGCGACGCCCCCGACAGCGCGTCCGGCTTTGCGCGCCGCTTGCTGGCTGGCGCGGATGGCCTGCAGTCCTTGCGCTACGGCATCCTCGCGCTCGGCGACAGCAGCTACGCGCGCTTCTGCGCCTTCGGCCACGCGCTCGACGGCTGGCTGCAGCGCCACCGTGCGCAGCCGCTGTTTGACCTAGTCGAAGTCGACAACGGCGACGCCGGCGCCCTGCGCCACTGGCAGAACCACCTGTCGGCCCTGAGCGGCGGCGCCGAGATTGCCGACTGGGAACGCCCGCGCTATGACAGCTGGCGGCTCGTGCAACGCCACCATCTGAACCCCGGCAGCCAGGGCGCGCCGGCGTTCCACCTGTCGCTGGCGCCGCAGGGCGATGCGGCAATGGACTGGCAAGCCGGCGACATCGCCGAGATCGGCCCGTGCCACGCGCCGGCCGAGGTTGAACGGCTGCTGGCGCGGCTTGGCCTGGACGGCGCCACGCCCGTGCGCTGCGATGGCCGCGACACCACCCTGGTCGAGGCCGTGGCCACGCGCATGCCATTGCCCGAACCGCACTTCGCGGTGATGCAGGGCCTGCCGCCGCAGCAACTGGTGGACACGCTGCCGCCGCTGCCGCACCGCGAGTATTCGATCGCCTCGCTGCCGCAGGACGGGCACCTCGAACTGCTGGTGCGGCAGACCCGCTACGGCGACGGCCGCCTCGGCCTGGCCTCCGGCTGGCTGACCGAGCACGCGGCCGTGGGCGCCCGCATCGCGCTGCGCATCCGTACCAACCGCAGCTTCCACCCGCCGGCCGATGACCGGCCCCTGATCGTGGTCGGCAATGGCACCGGGCTGGCCGGCCTGCGCGCCCAGCTCAAGGCCCGCGCCGCGGCCGGGCAGCGCCGCAACTGGCTGCTGTTCGGCGAGCGCTCGGCGCAGCATGACGCGTTCTTTGCCGGGGAACTGGCCGCATGGCAGGCCGACGGCACGCTGCGGCGCGTGGACCATGCCTGGTCGCGCGACGGCGGCGCGCCGCGCTACGTGCAGGACGCCCTGCGCGCACAGGGCGAGACGGTACGCCAATGGGTGGCGGACGGCGCGGCCGTCTACGTCTGCGGCAGCCTGCAGGGCATGGCCGGCGGCGTCCATGACGCACTGGCGGGGATCCTCGGCGAAGACGCGCTGCGCCGGCTTGCCGACGACGGCCGCTACCGGCGCGACGTCTACTGAGCGAACCCGCAGCGACACGCGCCGTGCGGAGATCGGCCGTATGGCTCGCGCGCTGGGCGGGGATGCACTATCTTCCGTGTGAACTGCAAGACATCTGCAGCCAATCACAACACCGAGGAGACCTGATGTTACGCACCCCCCGCCGCCTGATCGCTGCGCTGGCCCTGCTCGCCACTACCATCCCGGCCGCCATGGCCGAAGTCCCCGCCCGCAACAACCTGCTTGCCGTGCCCGGCCTGGAGAAGCCCGCCAGCGTGCTGGTCGACCGCTGGGGCGTGCCGCATATCTATGCCGGCACGCTCTACGACGCCTTCTTCGTCCAGGGCTTCATGGCCGCGCGCGACCGCCTGTGGCAGATCGACCTGTGGCGCAAGCGCGGACTTGGCGAGATGGCCAGGGATTTCGGCCCGGCCTATGCCGACGGCGACCGCATGGCGCGCGCGGTGCTGTTCCGCGGCGACATGTACCGCGAATGGCTGGCGTATGGCTCCGACGCCAAGCGCGTGGCCGAGGCCTTCGTGGCCGGGGTGAACGCCTATGTGGCGCTGACCGAGCAGAGGCCCGAGCTGCTGCCGCCCGAATTCCGCAAGCTCAACTACAAGCCTGCGCGCTGGCAGGCCGAAGACATCGTGCGCATCCGCCACCACGGCCTGACGCTCAACTTCACCGGCGAAGTCGAACGCGCCCAGCTCTATTGCCAGGCCAAACAGGACGCCCCGCGTGCCGACTGGCTGCGCCGCGAACTCGACCCGCAGATCGAGCCCAGGCTCAGTCCCGGCATCGACCCCTGCACGGTTCCCGCCGCCGAACTGCGCCGCGCCTACGAACTGGCCACCGCCGCAGCGCGCTTCCCGAAAGAGGCGTGGGGCAATGCGCAGGCCGCCAGCATCCCGCTCGACCAGCTCTACGCACTGGTGGACCCCAACAGCGACACCGGCCGCAGCCTCGGGTCGAACAACTGGGTCATCGGCGGCAAGCGCACCACCACCGGCCGCCCGATCCTGGCCAACGACCCGCACCGCTCGCACGGCGCGCCCAGCCTGCGCTATATCAGCCACCTGAACGCGCCGGGAATGTCGGTGATCGGCGCGGGCGAGCCGTTCCTGCCCGGCATCTCGATCGGGCACAACGGCACCATCGCCTTCGGCCTGACGCGCTTCTACATGGACCAGGAGGACCTGTACGGCTACGAGCTCAATCCGGCCAACCCGCATGAGTACAAGTACAAGGGCCGCTGGGAACCGATGGAGACCATCACCGAAGAGATCGTGGTCAAGGGCGAGTCCACCCCGCGCAAAGTCACCATCGACTTCACGCGCCACGGCCCGGTGCTGGTCGCCGATGCCGGCCGCGCACAGGCCTGGGCGCTGCGCGCCGCGTGGCTCGACTACGGCATGGCGCCGTACTTCGGCTCGATGGACTATATGCGCGCGCGCAACTGGGACCAATTCCGCGCCGCCATGAACCGCTGGGGCGCGCCCGGCGAAAACCAGGTCTATGCCGACACCAGCGGCAACATCGGCTGGATCCCGGGAGGGCTGACCGTCAAGCGGCCCAACTGGGACGGCCTCACGCCGGTGGCGGGCGATGGCCGCTACGAGTGGGCCGGCTACCGCAACATGGACGAGCTGCCGTGGGCCTTCAATCCCGCGCCAGGCTATATCGTCACCGCCAACGAGAACAACATCCCGCCCGAGCACCCCGCCGCGAAACTTGGCGTGGGCTACGAATGGAGCGACAGCTCGCGCGCGCGCCGGCTCAAGGCTCTGGTGGGAGCCAATGCGCGCAGCTCGGTGCAGGACTCGATGGCGTGGCAGAACGACACCGTGTCGCTGCCGGCGCAGCGCGCGGTCGCGATGCTGCAGGATGTGAGCAGCGATGACCCGCAACTGGCCCGCGGCCTGGACCTGCTGCGCAACTGGGACGGCAACGAGCGCGCGGACAGCGCCGCCGCGGCACTGTTCGAGGTCTGGTTTAGCAAGCACCTGCGCCAGGCCGTGGTGCGCGCCGCGCTGCCGCCAGAAGCCGCGCGGCTGGTGGGCGCGGGCGATGCCGCGCGCGTGCTGGCGGTGCGGGAGCAGCCCGGGCCGCGGATGCCGGTGGAGCGGCGCAATGCGGTGATGCTGGAATCGCTGAAAGCCGCCATGGCCGAACTCGAAGCCAAGCTCGGCCCCGATCCGCGCGCATGGCAATGGGGCAAGCTCCACACCGCCGTGTTCACGCATCCGATGGACCCGATCCTGAGCGACGCGGAACGCCAGCAGTTCAACGTCAACGCCGGCCCGATCGGCGGCTCGGCCTTCACGCCGATGAACACCAGCTACCGCAACACGGACTTCCGCCTGACCGCCGGCGCGTCGTTCCGCATGGTGCTGGACGTGGGCAACTGGGATGCCTCGCGCGTGGTCAACACGCCGGGGCAGTCAGGGAATCCGGCCAGCCCGCATTACCGGGACCTGGCGCCGTTGTGGGCGAAGGGGGAGTATTTCCCGCTGGTGTATACGCGCAAGGCGGTGGAGAAGGCTAGCCGGGAACGGTTGGAGTTGGTGCCGCAGTGAGGGTGGGGAACTCATGCGTCTGAAGTAGCCATGAAGCCTGGCAGCGCACCCCTCTCCCGCAAGCGGGCGAGGGGTGCAAGCCGGCGGGAACCGAGAGGCGGCAGCGGACGCGGCGCTTGCCGCTTTCTCTTACTTCAACATCTTCAACAACGCCTCCGCCACCGCATCAGACGATGCCGGATTCTGCCCCGTCACCAGTCGCCCTGCGACCACGACATAGCTGGCCCAGTCCTCGCCACGCGTGAACCGCCCGCCGTTGGCCTTGAGCATGTCCTCCACCAGGAAGGGCACCACCTTGGTCAGCTGCACGGCTTCTTCCTCACTGTTGGTGAAGCCGGTCACCTCCTTGCCCTTGACCAGCGGTTCCCCGTCCGCGCTCTTGGTATGGCGGAACACCGCCGGTGCGTGGCATACCGCTCCCACCGGCTTGCCGGCGCGGTCGAACTGCTCGATCAGCGCGACCGAGCGCTTGTCTTCGGCCAGATCCCACAGCGGGCCGTGGCCGCCCGGATAGAAGATGGCGTCGAAGTCTTCCGCCTTCACCTGGTCCAGCGTCAGCGTGCTGGCCAGCGCAGCCTTGGCGGCCGGGTCACTTTGGAAGCGCCGGGTGGCATCGGTCTGGGCGCCGGGATCGTCGCTTTTCGGGTCGATCGGCGGTTGGCCGCCCTTGGGCGAGGCCAGCGTGATGTCGGCGCCGGCGTCCTTGAAGACGTAGTAGGGCGCGGCGAATTCCTCCAGCCAGAAGCCGGTCTTGTGGCCGGTATTGCCCAACTGGTCGTGGGAGGTCAGCACCATCAGGATGTTCATTGTTCCGCTCCATGTCGGTTCACAAGCAGCCGGGCTGAAATGCCGCGGCACTGGCAACATCCTAGGCAGCGGACTATGATTCGAAAACTTCTATTATTCGATCTCTGCTATCCAAAAAATGAATATCGGCAGCAAGGACCTTAACCTGCTGTACGTGTTCCACGTGCTGTATCAGGAGGGCAATGCCTCGCGCGCGGCCGCGCGTATGGCGCTGAGCCAGCCGGCGCTGAGCCACAAGCTCAACCGCCTGCGCGACGAGCTGGGCGATCCGCTGTTCGTGCGTGCGCCGCGTGGCCTGACGCCTACGCCGCGCGCGCATGCGCTGGCGCCGCAGGTGCAGCGGCTGGTCGGGGACCTCGACGCGTTCTATGACGCCTGTGCCGGCCACGATTACCTGGCGCGCAGCGAGCACCTGCATATCTACACCACCGACTACATGGAGCAGCTGCTGCTGCCCGCCCTGCTGCCGCGGCTGCGCAGCCAGGCGCCGGGCGTGGTGCTGGTCACGCACAACACGCGCGGCGAGCTGCCGCGCGAGGAACTGGAGAAGGGCACCTGCGACCTGGCGATCGCGGGCTTCTATGAGAACCTGCCTGATACCTTCCATCAGCAGCGGCTATGCAGCGAGGACTTCGTGGTGCTGGCCTCGCGCGCCAATCCGCGCATCGCCGACGGCCTCGATCTCGACGCCTTCCTGGCGTGCGAGCACCTGCTGACCACGCTGACCGGCGACCTCAACGGCGTGGTCGACCGCGCGCTGGCCCGGCAGGGGCACAAGCGCACAGTAGTGGCGGGGTTGTCGAGCTTCCTTGCCCCGAGCCGGCTGGTGCGCGGCACGGAACTGCTGCTGACCTGCCTGCGCTCGGTCGCGGAAGAGGCGGTGGCGCGCGATCGTGAACTGGTGCTGCTGCCGGTGCCGTTCGCACTGCCCCAGGTCGACATGATGCAGATCTGGCACGCGCGCACCGATGCTGACCGGCTGCGGCGCTGGCTGCGCCAGCAGATCCAGGAGGTGGCTAGCGGCATCAGCGCGGCCGAGCCGGCCGCGCGCAAGCCCCGCGTCAGGCGCGGTTGACCACCGGCAGCAGCGCGCCTTGCACGGCGCGAGCCGCATCCGAGGCCAGGAACAGGATCACATCGGCCAGCGCGTCCAGGCTGACCCAGCGCGTGGCATCGGCATCCGGCATGGCCTGGCGGTTCTCCGGCGTATCCAGCACGCTGGGCAGCACCGCGTTGACGCGGATGCCCTGGTCGCGCAGCTCTGCCGACATCGATTCAGTCACGCGCGCCAGCGCGTCCTTCGAGGCGCAATAGGCGCTCATCTGCGCCAGCCCGCGCGCCGCCGAGTTGGCGCCCACGTTGACGATGGCGCCGCCGCCGGCGGCCAGCATGTGTGGCACCACCGCGCGCGCCATGTTCAGCACCGTGCCCACGTTCATGTCGAACAGGTGGTTCCAGGCGTCGGCGCTGGTTTCATGCACGCTTGGGCCCATGGCGAAGCCGCCGGCCAGGTTGCACACCACGTCGATGCGCCCGCCGGCCTGAACCGCTTGCGCGACGGCCTCGCTCAGTTGGGCGGCATCAAGCAGGTCCGCCTGCAGCGCCAGGTGGCCCGTGCCCGCTTCGGGCAGCGGCGCCACATGCCGGTCCAGCAGCACCACGCGCGCGCCTGCCTGCGCAAAGGCCTGCGCCACGGCGCGGCCCAGGTTGCCGTGTGCGCCGGTGATCAATACGTTCTTGTCGTTGAAGTTCATTGCGTGCTCCTGCGCCGTCGTGGCGCGCATGGTCGGGGTCAGCATCGCCCGGGGCCGGCTTTTGCCATCGTGGGCCGGGGCGAAAAACGCAAGCCAGTCTACGCACCGCTCCCCAACATTTGCTTGCGAAATTGCCTCGGGCTAACCCTTGAACGGCACAGGAAGTTGCGCGCCGGGTCGGCGTCATTGCCGATTGCGCCGTGGCTTGCGCACTGGTGCGGTGTCCGCGGGGGCGGCCGCCGCTTCCGCTGCCGCGGTCTGTTCAAGGAAGGCCACCAGCAGCCGCGCCGCCGGTGACAGCAGTTCCAGGTCGCGGAAGCAGATGGCAAAGCGCCGCCGCGCCCAGTCGTTGCGCAGCGGGATCACGCGCAGGCCGAAGGTGGGCGCGATCGGCGCGGCGATCTCGGCCGGGATGATGGTGATGCCCAGGTTGGCCCGCACACAGCGCAGCGCAGCGTCGAAGGTCGAGACCACCGCGCGGTAGGCAATGCCGCGCCCGAGGATGGCCGCATAGCGCGTCAGCATGGTCTGCACCGCGGTCTGGGCGGGCATGCCGATATGGTCGCAGTCCAGCGTGTCCTCGAAGCGGCAGTCGGCGGCCTGCGCCAGCGGATGCGAGGCATGTACCACTGCCGCGAGCTGGTCGGTGCGGTAGGGCCGGGTCTGGAAGCCTTCCAGGTCGGCCGCGTCCCAGCAGATCCCCAGCGGCGCCGAGCCCTCGCGCAGCGCGCGCACCACGTCGCTGCTCAGGCTTTCCTCGATGGTCACGCGCACGTCGCGGTTGACCGGTTGCTGCAGGAAGGCGGCAATATCGTCCGGCAGCGATTCGGCCATCGACGACACCGTGGCCAGCAGCCGCACCTGCCCGCGGATGCCGGCGCCGTAGTCGGCCATGTCCCGCGCGACGCGGTCCGCCGCCGCCAGCATGGCGCGCGCATGCGCCAGCACCATCTCGCCCGCGGGCGTCGGGATCACGCCGCGGCGGCGGCGTTCCAGCAGGGTTGCGCCCACGGTCTCCTCCAGTTGCGCCAGCCGCTTGCTGATGGCGGATGCCACGATGTGCTCCTGCTCGCCCGCGCGCGCCATGTTGCGGGTTTCGCAGACGGCGATGAACAGGCGCAGGGTGGTGAGGTCGAGGTCTCGCATGGCTGTGAGGGAATGCGGGTTTCCGGAATGGAATGGTAAGCCCTCTTTGGTTGCCGGAATCATGCATCCGGGAATTCCTGGATGTCGCTGTGCGGCGCCAGGCAGACATTCCGGTTCGGAATGTTATCGTGCATAAATCACCGCTTCAGCTCTTTGGCAGAAACTCATAGAGTTCTTCCGTCGCCCCCACCGCGGGGCGCAAACCGGAAGCCCCTGAATCATGTCTGTTCCCTTTCCCCGCCACGCCGTTATCCGCGAAGTCGGATTGCGCGATGGCCTGCAGAGCATCCGCACCATCCTGCCCACGGCCAGCAAGGAAGCGTGGATTCGCGGCGCCTACGCGGCCGGCCTGCGTGAGCTGGAAGTCGGCTCGTTCGTGCCCGCGCACCTGCTGCCGCAACTGGCCGATACCGCGCAGCTGGTCGCGTTCGCGCGCACGCTGCCGGGCCTGTTCGTCTCAGTGCTGGTGCCCAACCTGCGCGGCGCGCAGGATGCGCTGGCCAGCGGTGCGGACCTGATGCTCGTGCCGCTGTCGGCCAGCCATGCGCACAGCCTGGCCAACCTGCGCAAGACGCCGGACGAGGTGGTGGCGGAAGTCGCCCGCATCCGCGCCGCGCGCGATGCCAGCGGCGCGAAGACGCTGATAGAGGGCGGTGTCGGCACCGCGTTCGGCTGCACGCTGCAGGGCCATGTCGATCCCGATGAAGTGCTGCGCCTGATGCAGGCGCTGCTCGATGCCGGCGCCGACCGCGTCAGCCTGGCCGATACCGTCGGCTATGCCGACCCGCGCATGGTGCGCGAGCTGTTTGCGCGCGCCGTCGATATCGCCGGCGATCGCTTCTGGTGCGGCCATTTCCACGATACCCGCGGGCTTGGCCTGGCCAACGTCCACGCGGCGCTGGAAACCGGCGTGAGCCGCTTTGACGCTTGCCTGGCCGGCATCGGCGGCTGCCCGCACGCGCCCGGCGCCAGCGGCAATGTCACGACCGAAGACCTGGCCTACATGCTCGGCAGCATGGGCATCGACACCGGCATCGATATCGGCCGCCTGCTGGCGCTGCGTGAAGACGTGGCTGGCTGGCTCAAGGACGAAACCCTGCACGGCACGCTGTGGCGCGCCGGCCTGCCCAAGACCTTCCCGGCCCAGCACGCTGGCGCCGCTGCCTGAGACGCAAGATGACCCAAGACAACAGAAACTCCCTGCCGCTGGCCGGCATCCGCGTGGTCGAATTCACGCATATGGTGATGGGCCCCACCTGCGGCATGATCCTGGCCGACCTGGGCGCCGAAGTGATCAAGGTAGAGCCGCCCGGCGGCGACAAGACGCGCAACCTGCCGGGCCTGGGCATCGGCTTCTTCCGCGCCTTCAACCGCAACAAGAAGAGCGTGGTGCTGGACATCACCACCGAGGAAGGGCGCGCCGCCGCGGCCGAGCTGGCGGGCCAGAGCGACGTGCTGCTGGAGAACTTCCGGCCCGGCCTGATGCAGAAGCTGGGGCTGGACTACGCCACGCTGTCGCGCGACTACCCGCACCTGATCTACGTCTCGCACAAGGGCTTCCTGCCCGGCCCGTACGAGAACCGGCTGGCGCTGGACGAGGTGGTGCAGATGATGGGCGGCCTGTCCTACATGACCGGCCCAAGCGGGCGTCCGCTGCGCGCGGGCACCTCGGTCAACGACATCATGGGCGGCATGTTCGGCGCCATCGGCGTGCTGGCCGCGCTGCGCGAGCGCGACCGCACCGGGCGCGGCCAGGAGATCCAGAGCGCGCTGTTCGAGAACTGCGTGTTCCTCGCCTCGCAGCATATGCAGCAGTTTGCAATGACCGGCGAGGCGCCGCCGCCGATGCCGTCGCGCGTGTCGGCGTGGAGCGTGTATGACGTCTTCACGCTGGCCGGCGACGAGCAGCTGTTTATCGGCGCCGTCAGCGACAAGCAGTTCGTGACGTTGTGCCAGGTGCTGGAGCACCCGGAGCTTCTCGACAAGCCCGAGTACGTCAGCAATGCCTCGCGCGTGGCGGTGCGTCCGCAACTGCTCGATGAGCTGGGCGCAATCCTGCGCCACCACCGCAGCGCAGAACTGGCGCCCAAGCTCGAAGCCGCCGGCATCCCGTATGCGCCGATCGTGCGCCCGGACCAGTTGCTCGACGATCCGCACCTGCTTGCCAGCGGCGGGCTGGTGCCGATGCAGGCCGACGATGGCTCGACCACGCCCACGGTGCTGCTGCCGCTGCTGATGGGCGGGCGCCGCCCGGGCGTGCGGCGGCCGCTGCCTAGGGCCGGCGAGCACAACGAAGAGATCCTGTCGCAGCTCGGCCAGGGCCGCAACGGCTGAGCGGTACCACGACGGGCATGCCGCGGCACAGCGGCAGCCCGCAAAGATCCTACGATAACGATACGGAGACAACCCCATGCACCCCCGTCGCATCCTTCTCAAGTCAGGGCTGGCGCTGGCCGCCACCATGGCCGCCGCGCTGGCCGCGCCCGGCATCGGCGCGCTCGCGCAGGGCAGCACCGGCAAGCCGGTGCGCCTGATCCTGCCGATCAGCGCCGGCTCCGGCGTGGACACCATCGCGCGCGCGGCCGGTCCGGCCCTGGGCAAGGCCTTTGGCCAGCCGGTGGTGATCGAGAACCTGCCCGGCGCCGGCGGCATCACCGGGGCCGCGGCCGTGGTCAAGGCGCAGCCGGACGGCAGCACGCTCGGGCTGGTCTCGAACAACCATGTCATCAACCCGAGCGTGTTCCGCACGATGCCGTTCGATGCCATCAAGGACATCACCCCGATCAGCGTGATCGGCACCACGCCGCTGGTGCTTGTCGTGAATCCCAAGGTGCCGGCAAGGAACGTGAAGGAACTGGTGGCGCTGCTCAAGGCCAAGCCCGACGGCTACAACTACGGGTCGTCCGGCAATGGCACCATCATCCACCTGGCCGGGGAGATGTTTCTGGACGAGGCCGGCGTGAGTGCGCGCCATGTGCCGTACAAGGGCACCGGGCCGATGATGAACGACCTGATCGCCGGACAGGTGGAGCTGGGCGTGGTCGCGCTCAACGCAGTGGCGCCGCACCTGAAGGCCGGCACGCTGCGTGCGATCGGCGTGTGCGGCGACAAGCGCTCGGCCGCCGCGCCGGACATCCCCACCATCGCCGAACAAGGCTTGCCCCGCTACAACGTCGCCGGCTGGTTTGCCGTGGTCGGCCCCGCCGGCATGCCCCCGGCAGAGGTCAAGCGCGTGCATGACGCATTTGCCAGGGCCTTCACCTCGCCCGAAGTGCTGGAAGCCATGAAGAAGCAGGCCACCGTGATCGAGCCCGGCACACCCGAGGCAGCCGCCAGTTTCTTCCGCAGCGAGGCCACGCGCTACGCCGCCCTGGTGAAGAAGGCCAACGTCAAGGTCGAATAGCGACGGCTGGGCTGAACCATCGGGCACGGCCTGCAGGCCGCGCGGCGAACGCCTAGAATGCAGCATCGCCCCCGTGACGATGCCCTGCAGGAGGACGCGCCATGACCGACAAGCCAGTCAGGATCCCCGGCCCCGACCACCCGATCACCATCACGCCGACTGCCGGCAGGGTGGTGGTCAGGGTGGCGGGCATTGCCATTGCAGACAGCGACGCGGCGCTGACCCTGCAAGAGGCGACCTACCCACCGGTGCAGTACATCCCGCGCGAGCATGTCGACATGACGCAGCTGGAGCGTACAGCGCACACGACGTACTGCCCATACAAGGGCGATTGCAGCTATTTCTCCATCCCCGCCGGCGGCGAGCGCGCGCGCAATGCGGTGTGGAGCTACGAGACGCCTTACCCCGCGGTGGCGGCGATCGCCTCGCACCTGGCCTTCTACCCCGACCGCGTCGACAGCATCGAGATCCTCGGCGCCTGAGCGCGCGCGCCGCCTGGCATGGCGGCAATAGCCATCTGCGGATTCGGCACGCCCCATGTGCTGGACATAGTCAGCGCCCTAGGGGCCGAGTGCCGCGTCGATCATGGCCACGGCCAGCCCGACCAGTAGCGCAACCGCCGACGCGATGAACCATCGCACGGTCTTGCGGTACTCATCCACTGCATCGTCCTCGATGCGCAGCGCGCGATAGAGCGCCACGATCTGCAGCGACACCGCGGCCAGCAGCGATACCGCGGCGAACAGCGCGCGCAGGTTCCAGTGGCCGGGACTCTCGAAGCCCCAGAATCGCCAGAACGCCAGCGAGAAGCCGAGCAGCACTGTGATCGCGGTAATGATGCCCTGGCGGTAGCCGTTGGGCACCAGTTGCGGCGCGGGCTTGGGCGCAGCCGCTGGCTCGGGGGCATTCATCTGGCGCCTCCATGATAGTTTTGCGCGGCCGCAGTCCGAGCCGACAGCCCTGCCGCTACGCCGCGGGCTCAGCTTCGGTTCTCCGGCAACTGCACCACGGCCAACGTGGCATCGGCAGTACCGATGACCCTGCTGACATGCCCTTTGCCCGTGGTGTCTTCCAGCAGCAGGGCACTGCCCGCCGACAGCGGCCGCAGCTCGCCATCGCTGGCTTCGAACTCCATTGCCCCCGCCAACACGAAGATCCACATGCGCAGCGGCGACGGGTGCAGTGCTCCCACCCAGCCGGCCGGCACCAGCAGGAAGCCCTGGCGCGCGGCCTCGTCCAGCGGCGACACCCAGAAGGCGCGCGCGGGCGGTGCGAACAGGCGCTCGGTGATGGCAACGGAAAGGGGGCCAAAGTGGGATTCGCCGTCGGCATCCGCGAAAAGCCGTTCGAAGGCCAGCGGTGGACGGGCGGTTGTGACGGGTTCGGCAGTGACAGCCATGGCGGACCTCCCTGCGGCGCGTTGCGCGCGGCATTGTTATGCAGCCAGTCTAGGCTGCCGGGCGCGGAGTGCAATGCCGGTCACGGGGCGCGCGCTGGTGCCCCGCACCGTGCGTCAACCCTTGCTGAAGATGCTGTAGAAGTCCGGCGTGCCGCTGTCGGGCACGCTCAGGTCGAGCGAACCCTCGATGTGTTCCAGGTGTTCCGCCATCAACGCGCTGGCGCGCGCGGCGTCGCGCTGCTCGATGGCGTCGATCAGCTGGCGGTGCTCATGCTCGGCGCAGGCCGGCGCGCCGGGGCGGTCGTACAGCGTGATGATGAGGCAGGTCAGCGACACCATCTCGCGGATCAGCTTTTCGAGGATGGCATTGCCGGCCATCTCGGCCAGCAGGATATGGAATTCTCCTGACAGGCGGATCATCGCGGCGCGGTCGCCGCGTGCGCGCGCGTTGTCTTCTTCCATCGCGTGGCGGCGCAGGCTGCGGACCTTGGCCGGCGTGGCACGCTGGGCCAGTTCGGCTGCCAGCGCGGGCTCGACCACGCGGCGTGCCTGGAACACCTCGCGCGCCTCGTCCACCGTGGGGCTGGAGACAAAGGCGCCGCGGTTGGGTACCAGCGTGACCAGCTTCTCATGCGCCAGGCGCGCGAAGACCTGGCGGATACGCGCCCGGCTGGCGCCGGTCACTTCGCACAGCCGTTCCTCCACCAGCTTGGTGCCGGCCAGCAGGCGGTGCTCCATGATCGCGGTCAGCAGGCTCAGGTAGATCGCCTCGGTGGCGGAAGCCTCGCTGGTGGTGGCCTCCGGGCCGGCACTTTCCTCCGGCGCGGCATTGGCGGTGGCCTTGGGTGCCGTTTTCAGTGTTGCCTTGGACGCGGGCCGGCGCGGCGTTTTTGCTGCGGTGCCGGGCGCCGCCTTCTTCGATGTGGTTGCCATATCAGGGGACGGACATTCAGCCTGTCGCCGGAAATGGCGACGAAAGACGGCTATATCGTACACAAATATGGCGACACGGGCGGCATTTGTCAGGCCGGGGCAACTTCCTCGCGCATCGTGCCCGCGGCTGCGAACGGGTGCACCTGCGCCCAATGCCGGGCGATGTCGACACGGCGGCAGATCCACACCTTGTCGTGTCCCTGCACATAGTCGAGGAAGCGCTGCAGCGCGCG
>NZ_JBYSYC010000071.1:0-25177 GCF_058782875.1 Cupriavidus sp. FW305-F7
CTGGCGAGGCTTCTTCGTCCTCCACGAGATTACCGAAATGTTCCGCATCTTCAGTTCAGGTCCATAGGATGTGGGTACAACAACAAGCCGCGACGCGCATGCCGTCATGCCGAAGCCACGCGCAGGCACGGAAGCCACGTTCCGCAGTTTCTCCACCAGCGACCTGGCCGAGTCCGACCGTCTCGACTTCTGGATGGCCAATGCCTATCGCTCGGTCGAGGCGCGCCCCGACCCGGACGTCGCGCTGTACGGCAGCGTCGCGAGCTGCGAAGGCGCCGGCGCCCAGTTTATCCACTGCACCAGCTCGGCCGTTCGCACCTGGCTGACACCGCAGCGCGTGCGCAGCACCGACGAGCACATCGCCATCTGCCTGCTTGACCGCGGCGAGTACCGGGTGGAGCAGCAGGACGGCATGCGCACCGTCGTGCGTGCCGGCGAACTCTTCATGTTCGATTGCGGCCAGCCGATGTCATCGGACTGGACCGAGTCCTCCACCTGCTACCTGCGCCTGCCGCGCGAGACCGTGCGCCAGGCGCTTGGCCACGATCCCGCGAATCCGGGCCGTATCGCCACGCTGCTGACGGCGTCCTCGCTTGCCCCGTTTGTTTCCATGCAGCTGCGCATGCTTGCCGCTCACAGTCCCCGGCTTGACCGCGCCGCCCTTGGCGTGGTCATGGAGAGTACAGTCGGCATGGCGTTGCAGCTTATCGCCACGCATCCGGACATCGCCAGAGCGGATGCCGGGAATGCCCGGTGGCGCTCCGGCAAGCTGCAACTGCAGGCCGCGTATCGCTTCATGGAGCAGCATGCGCACGAGCACGACCTCACGCCCGACCGGATTGCCGCGTTCCTGCACTGCTCGCGCGCACAGTTGTACCGGCTGTTCGAGGGAGAGCCCCTGCGCGTCATGGCGGCCCTGCGCGAGATTCGCCTGCGCCGCAGCCGCGAATACCTGGAGCGGGCCGGCCAGTCCGCCCACATCGGCGCGATCGCGCATGCCTGCGGCTTTGCCGATCCGTCGGCGTTCGGCAAATTGTTCCGGGAGCGTTTCGGCATGACACCGCGGCAGGCACTGGCCGGCGCCATCGGGCCGGCCAGGCTTGCAGAGTGAATGGAGGAGAGAGTCCCCGGCTGCATGCGGGGACGACGCTGGTGCTCTCGATGACTTCGTGACAACAAGTGCAGCGTGCCTCAGTTAGGCATGCCCTTGCTGTCCTGCTTGTCCTCGCGGTACTGGCGCTCCAGCTGGTGCAGGCGCGCATCGACCTCGGACAGCGTGTAGAAGTCGCCGTCGCCGGCCTTGCGCGCGATCTGCAGTTGCTCGATCGCGGCCTGGTAGGCGCCGTCCATCGCATACTTTTCGGCCAGCGCCTGGTGCTGCTGCAAGCGCTTGCCCTGGCCCGCGTAGGCGCGCGCCAGCAGCTCCCACCAATCGCTGCGGCTGGTCTCCTGGCGCGTGCGGTCGCGCAGGAAGCGCACGGCCTCTTCATAGCGGCCTGAGCCGACCAGGGTATCGGCATAGGCAATCGCCACCGCATGCGACAGCGGGAACGTCTTCATCGAGGCAGTGGCCTGGGACAGCGCCTCGGGCACGCGGCCCTGGGCGCGCGCCAGTTCCACTGTCATCACGTCCAGCATGGGGCTGCCCGAGGTGGCGCCGGGGATATTGCCGTAGAGGCGGCGCGCCTCGGCCAGTTCCTGCTCGGCGGCCGGGTAGCGGCCCAGCCGCTGCTCGGTAAAGGCAAGGCCGTAGTGCAGCGCCGGAGCGCGCAGTACCGTTGCTCCCGGCAGTTGCGTGCGCAGCGCCGCGCGCAGGTTCTGCAGGTCGCTGGGCGACGATTCCTGGATCACGCGGGCCCGCATCCGCGCAAACTCGTATTCGGGCGTATTGGCGACCTTGCGCTTGCTGGCATGGCTGACGCGATCCTGCATGTCGGCAATCCGCTCGGAGGTCAGCGGGTGGGTCCGCACATAGGACGGCACCGAGTTTTCCGCAGTCCCCGATGTGCGCTGCAGCCGCATGAAGAAATCGGGCATGCCCTGCGGGTCAAACCCCGCCGCGGTCAGGATCTGAAAGCCGACCCGGTCGGCCTCGCGCTCGGCGCCGCGCGAGAACGACAGCTGGTTGGCGATGGCCGCGCCCTGCCCGCCCATCGCCAGCGCCGCCGCCGCATCCGGGCTGCGCGTGGCGGCCAGGCCCGCCAGCACCATCGAGGCCAGCGCGATCCACATCGACTGGTCCTGCGAGGTGATGCCGCGCGCGATATGCCGCTGCATCACGTGGCCGATTTCATGGCCCAGCACCGAGGCCAGCTCCGATTCCGTATCGGACTGCACCAGCAGCCCGGTATGCACGCCGATATAGCCGCCCGGCAGCGCAAACGCGTTGATGCTGCGGTCACGCACCGCGAACAGGTCGAAGCCGGTGGCAAAGGTGCCCGCGCCGGTCGAACCGGAGATGCTCTGGCGCCGCGCCGCCTGCACCAGCCCGTAGCCCAGCGCGTTCAGGTAATCGGACAGCAGCGGATCCGGCACGTATAGCGGGTCGCGGCGGATATCGCGCATGATGCGGTCGCCCAGGCGCTTTTCCATGTCGGGCGACAGCGACGCCGTGGACGGGTCGCCCAGGTCCGGCAGTTGCACGCCGCCGGCCTCCACCACCGCGTTGTTGGTGCGCAGGCCGAACTCGGACTTCTGGCCCGCCTTCACGCTGCGGTTCAGGTTGTCATAGACCTGGTCGCTGGCCTCGCCGGAGATGGCGGGCACCGGCTGCGGCGGCCTGGCCGCGGGCGTGGCCGCCACCGGCGTGGCTGGCGCCGTGGTCGTGCGCGGCGTACCCTGGGGCCAGGCCGGCGCCGCCAACGTCAGCGCCAGCAGCGCCGCCAGCGGCCGCCGCCATGGCGTCCATGCGCCGCCAGCGCGGCAATGGCTGTCGTCGCCGCGATGTGACGCGGAACCGGCAGGAACAGCGTCCGCCACGGCGCCAGGGCCGCGTGCTGCAGACCTGCGAAGCGATGGGTGTTTTGGCATGTTGCTATGATAGCGGCCTCCCGTGGCCGTTCCCATCGGATGCTTCCCAGGGACGCTGGCGGCCACCTGCACGCAGTTCACACTGAAGCTCACGATCATGACCCAGCTCACCCATTTCGATACCGCCGGACAGGCCCACATGGTCGACGTCGGCGACAAGGCCAGCACCCACCGCGTCGCCGTGGCCACCGGCACCATCACGATGGAGCCCGCCACCTTCGCGCTGGTGCGCGACGGCAGCGCAAAGAAAGGCGACGTGATCGGCATCGCCCGCGTCGCGGCGATCATGGCCACCAAGCGCACCGCCGACCTGATCCCGCTTTGCCACCCGATCGGCCTGACCAAGGTGGCGGTCGAGTTCGCGCTGGACGAGGCCACCGCCACCGTCGCCTGCACCGTGCGCACCGAGACCCGCGGCCAGACCGGCGTGGAGATGGAAGCGCTGACCGGCGTGCAGGTGGCGCTACTGACGATCTACGACATGTGCAAGGCAGTGGACCGCGGCATGGTAATCGGCAATGTGAAGTTGCTGGAAAAGCATGGGGGCAAGTCGGGGGATTGGGTGGCGGCCGGCTGACCTCCCCACGTGACGCCTGCAACACGCGCCGCGATGGGCTGGGTCACGACGTCTTACGCCAACGTCGTTCCCCGGTAATAAAGGTAACGCCGCATTTCCAGCGGCGCCGCCGTGGCGCCGGCGCGGGACAATTTGGTATTCAATACGATTGCAGGCCCGCGCTGGTTGCGGCCTGCTGACCCTGTCCGTGGCGTGCCATGCGGTGCGCGCGGAGAAGAGGTGGATACCATGAACGGGCGCATGCTCTGCCAGATCGCCCTGGCACTGGCGGCCACGGCCGCAAGCGGCGCCGCCCTCGCCGGGCGGGCCGATCTCCACGATGCCGCTTTGCACGATAGCGACGCACACGGCGGCTTTATCAAGACGCGCACAAGCGTCGGCGTGGGCCTCTATTTCGGGCCCGGCGTGTTCTACGGCGGCTACCCGTATGGCTACCCCGCCCCGTACTACTACCCGCCCGCCGTGGTCACCGCACCCGCGGCGCCGCCGCAGTACATCGAACAGGGACCGAACGGCCCCGTGCCGGTCCCCGGCCCGGACGGCGTAGCGCCGCAGCAGGGCTGGTGGTACCACTGCGACCAGCCCGAAGGCTACTACCCCTATGTGCAGTCCTGTCCCGGCGGCTGGCAGCGCATACCGGCACAGCCGCCGGCCAACTCCTGATGCGGGGTGACACCATGCATGCCCTGACCCGCGCCACGCTGGCCGTGGCCACCCTGACCCTCGGCGCGTGCGCCGTGATGCCTGCCGGCCCCAGCGTGATGGTGCTGCCGGGCACCGGCAAGAGCTTCGAACAGTTCCGCGCCGACGACTACAACTGCCGCCAGTTCGCCTTCGGGCGGGTGGGCCGTGTCTCATCCTCGCAGGCCGCCAACAATGCGGCCGTCGGCAGCGCCGTAGTCGGCACCGCGCTGGGCGCAGCGGCGGGTGCGGCCTTTAATGGCGGTTCGGGTGCGGCGGTGGGTGCGGGCGTAGGCCTGCTGACTGGCGCGGCGGTCGGCGCGGGCAATGCCCAGTACGCGGGTTACGGCACGCAACAGCAATACGATGCCGCCTACGTACAGTGCATGTACGCCAGCGGCAACCGCGTGCCCGCCCCCGGACGCGTCGCCGCTGCGCCGCGGTATTACTACAATCCGCCGCCTCCGCCACCGGTATATTACAGCCCGTATCCGTACTATTAGGTCAGCCCCGGGGCCATTCGGAGTACCGACGCGAACGGTCGCCAACCCATGCGCAGAATGCCTGCGGGCGTTCATCTGGCGTCAGGTCGCGGCATGCCTTCGCAATCTCAGCGTATTGCGCGACTTCATCGCCAAGGTAGTACCAGCGCAGCCGTTCCATCCACTGGCGACCTTGCGCAGGATCGCCGGTCAGCGCCAGCAGCCATGCGGTGCGCGCGATCATGGTCGGCGTAGGCAGCAGGTGCACGGCGGCGATGTGGGCGGGCAACAAATCTGCCGCATTGGCCGGCGTAATGGTGGCCAGGCCGGCGGCGTCGGCCTGCGCGTGCTGGCGGAACCAGAAGCGCGGCATCGGCAAGGCATTGCGGTGGCCTTCGCTGCTGGCGTATTCGCGGGCTTCGGCGCGGCGGTAGTCTTGCCACATGGTGGCCAGCACGGCCGCGGCCACCACGACAAACGCGATCGCCAGCGCCCGTGCCACTGGCATCGGCACGCGCCAACGCCCGAAGCCTGACGGCTCCAGCCAACCGAGCATGAAGCAGAACGGCAGGAAGAAATAGAGGTAATGCAGCGGGTATTCGAGCATCGAATGCGCGCACAGCATCGCCAGCCAGGTAAGAACCAGCACGGTCTGCTTGCGCTCTTCGCTATCGCCGTGCCACAGGCGAACGCGAACCACGCGCCATAGCCACGCCAGCAGGATCAGGCCTACGCCGGCGGCGCCGACGATGCCCGTCTTCGCCAGCAAGTCGAGGATGGCGTTGTGGGCGTGCAGGGACATCTCCACCTTCACGCCGACTTGCTGCATCTGCTGGAATTGCGCCCAGCCGAACTCGCCCCAGCCGACACCGAACCAGGGGTGGGAGCGGAACATTGCCAGCGCGTGGGTCCACAGCGCGCCGCGCGCGGACATCTGGTCTTCTGCTTCGAGTTGGGCGATGGTGTCGAACAGGCGCCAGTCGAAGGCTTGCCCTGCCGCACGGATCGCGGGCTGCAGGATCAGCAGCATCGCCACCATTGCTACTGCTGCGACGAGCAGACCGACTGGTCGCTGCATTGGATCCGAGTCGCTCCGCCCGCCTCGTGCGAGCCACGCTGCGACCAGTGCATAGACCGCAGCCAGGCCAACATGCAGCACGCCGGTGCGCGAACCGGACAGCACGATGCCGCTTTCTAGCAAGACTACGGCGGCGAGCCACATCGGGAAACGCAAGCGGCCACGCGAAGCCAGCCACACTGACGCCACCAACGCCAGGCCTTCAACGGTGGCCTGGTGGTTGGGTTGGTTCAGGTTGCCCCAGAGGCGGCGATTGTTGTCGTAGAAGTAGGTGGAGACGAGGCCGAAGGCGCGGGGTTCGAGGTGGAAGAGCTGCACCCATTGCGTGAGCGTACCGAGCGACCCCGCAATGAGAAAGGCCGTGGCGAAGGCATCGCCGATGTCCTGCGTGGTTGTTGCTGGCGCGCGTCGATACCACCATCCAGCGCAAGTCACTGCGGCTCCAAGGATCAGCGTGAGAATCGTGATCAGCCGGCTGCCAGTGATGTCAGCGTGACCGAGGGCGCCGAGTAAAAGGCTGACAAGGCTTAGCCAGACAAACAGCAGGCAGCCCCACGGAAGCCACATATGGGTTTCCGAACTCGCTGCTGGGGACTTGTGGATCGCATGGAAGGCGAAGACGGCGATGGCACAGAATGCGGCAGTCCATTCGCCATAGAACGTCGCCAGCGGCAGCGTGTGCCGGGAAACTAGCAGTGGGAAGACGATTGCTGCGATGAGGGCAGCCGACGGGAGGGTTGTCCGGGACGGCGGCATTGAGGCGCCTGGTTTGGGGAAAGGCGCATGATAGCTTGTAGCGCGGATAAAGAAAAAGCGCCCGAAGGCGCTTTATTGCCCAATGGACTGCTGATTAGATACCAGTCTGAGGCTTGCCGCAAACGGTAGTGGCCGCTGCAAATGTCACGGAGGAAGCGGTAATGGCCGGAGTAATTGTCACCGTACAACCACCGGTCGCCAGTTGGGCCCGCCCGACAATAGTAATCACGCCCGCCGTAGTGACACCATAGTCCACGAGGCCATTGGGAGGATTAGGGATTGCAGTAAAACCACCACCCGCAGCGGTTGCGAGGTTGAGGGAAGTATTACAGGGGGCAGCAATCGCGCCTGCTGCCAAGGCGTTTGTCTGCACACATTCGGCAATCGCCTGCTTCAAAGCTGCAATCGACGAAAGGTTTTCAGACCAGCGACTCCGCGTCACATAGTCCTGATACTGCGGAATCGCGATCGCGGCCAAAATACCAATGATCGCCACCACGATCATCAGTTCGATCAGCGTAAAGCCCTTCTGGACACGACGGCCCAGCTTCTTCAGTTGTTGTACCCGTTGCATGATTTGACCCCTCGAAGAGATTTTGGTTAAGCGTTGCACGTCTTCGGTTGCGTGACGCGGGGACTATTGAGCAGTAAGCGTGCCAGCAGCATCCCCCATCCGTAGAGGGTGAAAAGCGACAAATTTCGTCACCCATCAGGGGGATGCTCGCCAGTTGCGCCAAATTTTGTCACCCAGGCCCGCTATCACAGGTCAACCCGACAAAATGTGCGATCACTCACATGAGTTAGTTGACCAAGGCACCGACGACCGCCTTGCCGGCGCGCCAACGAAAAAGGGCGGCCAGCTGGCCGCCCTTCTCGCCTGGGCGGAACCTCGTCAGGCGGTCTGTGCCGACCGGCGGCTCAGCAGCTTGCCCATAAGCACCACCAGTATCGCGCCGGCGGCGCCGAATACCAGGTGGGCGTGCGGCACGTGGACTTCGAACCAGGCGGCGTCAACCGGGTCGCTGACCAGCATCTCACCCGCCAGGTAGCCCAGCAGCGCGGCACCCAGCACGATGATGACCGGGAAGCGCTCCATGACCTTGAGCAGCAGCGTGCTGCCAAACACGATCAGCGGGATCGACAGGCCCAGGCCGATGATCAGCAGCATCAGCTGGCTGCCTTCGGGGCCTTTCTGCGCAGCGGCGGCCACGGCCACCACGTTGTCGAGCGACATCACCAGGTCGGCGATCAGGATGGTGCGGATGGCGGCCCAGATATTGTCCTTGCCATCGTGCCCTTCCTCGTCGTCATCGCCGGTCAGCAGTTGCACGCCGATGTAGACCAGCAGCACGGCGCCGACGATCTTCAGGTACGGCAGGCTCAGCAGCTTGACCGCGGCCACGGTCAGCACCACGCGCATGATGATGGCGGCGGCGCTGCCCCAGAAGATGGCCTTCTTCTGCTGGGCGGGCGGCAGGTTGCGCGAGGCGAGCGCGATCACCACCGCGTTGTCGCCGGACAGGACGATATTGGTCAGGATGATCGATCCCAACGCAATCCAGAATGTGGTGGAAGACAGCAGTTCCACGGCAGGGCTCCTCGATTTTTTAGGTGGCACACCCGTCATCTGACGGGGTTTCGGATGTCTCAAAATACGAACATGACTGTTTACCGCATGAACCTTTCGATTACATTTCAATCCTGTCATGTTTCGCCTAGGGGGTATCCCTGCCCCCCGCTGCGCCAGAATGACAATGCCCCCGCGCGGGCGGGGGCATTGCCTGGTGCACCATTCCCGCGCTGGCGGGAATGGCAAGGTACGTCTTACAGCATTGCCTTCAGCAGGCGGCCCATCTCCGACGGGTTCTTGGTCACCTTGATGCCGCAGGCTTCCATGATTTCCAGCTTGGCCTGGGCGGTATCGGCACCGCCCGAGATCAGCGCGCCGGCGTGGCCCATGCGCTTGCCCGGAGGCGCGGTCACGCCAGCGATGAAGCCAACCACCGGCTTCTTCATGTTTTCCTTGATCCAGTAAGCCGCGTTGGCTTCGTCCGGACCGCCGATCTCGCCGATCATGACCACGGCGTCCGTTTCCGGATCGTCGTTGAACATCTTCATCACGTCGATGTGCTTCAGGCCGTTGATGGGGTCGCCACCAATGCCGACAGCCGACGACTGGCCCAGGCCAAGCGCGGTCAGCTGGCCCACGGCTTCGTACGTCAGCGTGCCCGAGCGCGACACCACGCCGATGCGGCCCTTCTTGTGGATGTGGCCCGGCATGATGCCGATCTTGATTTCGTCCGGCGTGATCAGGCCCGGGCAGTTCGGTCCCAGCAGCAGGGTCTTCTTCTTCTCACGGCGCATGCGGTCCTTGACTTCCATCATGTCGCGCACGGGGATGCCTTCGGTAATGCAGACCACCAGGTCCAGGTCGGCGTCAACGGCTTCCCAGATCGCGGCAGCGGCGCCTGCGGGCGGCACATAGATGACCGACACGGTGGCGCCGGTCTGGGCCTTGGCGTCCTTGACGCTGGCGTAGATGGGAATGCCTTCGAAGTCTTCACCGGCCTTCTTCGGGTTCACGCCCGCGACGAAGCAGTTCTTGCCGTTGGCGTAGTCGCGGCAGCCACGGGTGTGGAACTGGCCGGTCTTGCCGGTGATGCCCTGGGTGATGACCTTGGTGTCTTTGTTGATCAGAATCGACATGCTGTAATCCTTTGCTTGGCTACGAGCGGCGCGCGCGAGGGCGCATCAAAGCGCCTGCGCACCGCCCGCGTTCGCGTATGGTTGCGTTCGTGCGACGGCTTACTTGCCAGCGGCAGCGGCCACCACCTTCTGGGCGGCTTCTTCCATCGTGTCGGCCGAGATGATGGGCAGGCCCGAGTCGGCCAGCATCTTCTTGCCGAGGTCTTCGTTGGTGCCCTTCATGCGCACGACCAGCGGCACCGTCAGGTGCACGGCCTTGGAAGCGGAGATCACGCCTTCGGCGATCACGTCGCAACGCATGATGCCGCCGAAGATGTTGACCAGGATGGCCTCTACGTTCGGGTTGCTCAGCATCAGCTTGAAGGCTTCGGTCACCTTCTCGGTGGTGGCACCGCCGCCCACGTCGAGGAAGTTGGCCGGCTCGCCGCCGAACAGCTTGATGGTGTCCATGGTGGCCATGGCCAGGCCGGCGCCGTTCACCAGGCAGCCGATGTTGCCGTCCAGCGAGATGTAGGCCAGGTCGAACTTCGAGGCTTCGATTTCGTTGGCGTCTTCTTCATCCAGGTCGCGGTAGGCAACGATTTCCGGGTGACGGAACAGCGCGTTCGAGTCGAAGTTGAACTTGGCGTCCAGCGCGATGACCTTGCCGTCGCCGGTCAGGATCAGCGGGTTGATTTCAGCCAGCGAAGCGTCGGTTTCATAGAACGCCTTGTACAGGCCTTGCAGCGCCTGGCGGGCTTGCGCCACGCTCGCGTCGGGCACGCCGATCTTGCGGGCGATGTCGTCGGCTTCAGCGTCGGTCAGGCCGACCGACGGCTCGATGATCAGGGTGTGGATCTTTTCCGGGCTGTGGGCAGCGACTTCTTCGATGTCCATGCCGCCTTCGCTCGAGGCCATCAGCGCGACCTTCTGCGAAACACGGTCCACCACCAGCGAAACGTACAGTTCCTTCTTGATGTCGGCGCCTTCTTCGATCAACAGGCGGTTGACCTTCTTGCCTTCCGGGCCGGTCTGGTGCGTGACCAGCTGCATGCCCAGGATGTTCGAGGCGTAGGTCTTGACGTCGTCGATGCTCTTGGCAACCTTCACGCCGCCGCCCTTGCCGCGGCCACCCGCATGAATCTGGGCCTTGACGACCCACACCGGGCCGCCGAGCGTTTCTGCGGCCTTCAGGGCCTCGTCAACCGAGAACGCGGGGATGCCGCGCGGAACCGGCACATTGTATTTGCGCAGGATTTCCTTGCCTTGATACTCATGGATATTCATGCGTGTTTCCTTTCGGGTAGGCGTAAAAGGTAGAAGGGAAGAATCTGAAAGAAGACGAACTCTCTCGTCAGGCTGGCCAATCCTGAGAATCAGCCGGAGGTGCCGGTCGGCCGCTCGGCCGGGACAGCGTCGTTGCCATCATTGCTGCGGTCGCCATTGGCCGCGGGCGGCGCCTGAGGCGCAGTCGCGACGGCAGGTGCTGCCTCGGCCCGTATCTTGGGCGTCGGCTGGTGACCATACCAGCGCGGGTAAAACTGACGAACCACCTCGCCATCGAAACGCAGGGCGTGGCAGCCGTTCAACTGATAGGGCGGCTCCGGATTCGGGTCGTCCTCGCCGTTGTCGCGGATATTGATGACTTCACCGGCAAAGGCCTGGATCGCCGTGCTGGGCAGCACACCCGCGGCCTCGGTCAGGTGCGAGCAGCCGTGCATGCCGCCCAGGCGCTCACGCACGGCCTTGCGAAAGCCCTTGCGCAGGTTCAGGCCGATCAGCTTGCGGTAAGCCGGGCCGATCGTGTCGCAATGGGACGGGTACGGCACCCAGTCCGAGCAGGCCTCGGCATCCAGCACCGTCATTTCCTCATTGATCGTGACGCGCAGCCACAGGTCGTGCAGGGGCTGGCCTACCGGCCGGACGCGGTCGCCGGCCAGTTCGATGTCGCGAGGTTTGGTGTCGGTCAGGCGCACCTCGATATCCCACAAGCCGTCCTCTCTCTGGTACGCCTCGGCCGTAATGGCGCGACGGTGACGCTGGGAGCGGTTGACGGGCTGGGACAGAGGCATGGCCAGGCTGGAAATACGGGGGGCTGGGGAACGGCGGTGCCGGAGCACCGAATAACCCGGGGAGTTTAACATGCTGCGCCACGTTGACCGGGAACATCCTTGCGCAGCAACTGTCGCCGCGCGATTGTCGGCCGACCATGGCACCCGGCATGACACAGCGGCTTGGCGCAACGCACCAGCAAACACGGGCTCAGCGATGGCAACAAAATCGTCTGCAGTCCAATCGGGAGATGACGCAATGCAGCGAATTTACCCTGATGGCAGTGCAGGTACTCCGGGGGAAATGGCGCATGCGCCATACATCCTACTTAACCCTCGTCGCCGTAGTCTTCGTCCGCACCCTGGATGATCTTGCTGACGACCGAACGCGAAAACCCGCGCGCCACCATGAAGCGGATCTGCTTGGCCCGTGCCTCGGGTGTGTCGGGCGGAGTGCCGAAGCGCTTGCGCCAGACCTCACGGGCGCGCTCCACTTCCGTGGCGCGCAGCCGCTCTTGTAGATCACCCAGCTGCTCGCTGCCGAGCTTGTGGGTCTTGGCCTCCTGCATCACGCGCGCGGTGCCGTAGCGGGCGCCGCGGCGGTGCACCAGGCTGTCGGCAAAGCGCTGGTTCGACAGCCAGTTCTCGCGCTCCAGCGCGTCCAGCAACTGCTCCAGCTGCTCGGCCGACTCGGCATGCGGCGCCAGCTTGCGCGCCAGTTCGGCACGGCTGTGCTCGCGGCGCGACAGGTAGCCGACGGCGCGGGCCTTCAGCGAGAGCGGGGGACGGGTTGCCATGGGTTACCGAATTCTGTGGATGGGGACCCGCGCCAAGCAAAAAGGCCGGGGCATCGGCGATGCCCCGGCCTTCCGGATGGCGCAATGGCCGCTGGCGCGGTCAGTCTTCGACCGCTACCGGCGTGGCAGCCGCCGTGGGGTTCATGGCCACCACGCCCAGCGCCGCGCGCACCTTGTTTTCGATCTCGTCGGCAATGTCCGGGTTCTCGCGCAGGTATTCGCGCGCGTTGTCCTTCCCCTGGCCGATCTTGTCGCCGTTGTAGCTGTACCAGGCGCCGGACTTCTCGACGATCTTGGCGTCCACGCCCAGGTCGATGATCTCGCCCTGGCGCGAAATACCCTGGCCGTAGAGGATGTCGAAGAAGGCTTCGCGGAACGGCGGCGACACCTTGTTCTTGACCACCTTGACCTTGGTCTCGTTGCCGATCACGTCGTCGCCCTTCTTGATCGAGCCGATGCGGCGGATATCCAGTCGCACCGAGGCGTAGAACTTCAGCGCGTTGCCACCAGTGGTGGTTTCCGGCGAGCCGAACATCACGCCGATCTTCATGCGGATCTGGTTGATGAAGATCACCAGGCAGTTGGTGCGCTTGATGGTGCCGGTCAGCTTGCGCAGCGCCTGGCTCATCAGGCGGGCCTGCAGACCCGGCAGCGAGTCGCCCATTTCGCCTTCGATTTCGGCCTTGGGCACCAGCGCCGCCACCGAGTCGATCACGATCAGGTCGATCGAGCCCGAGCGCACCAGCGCGTCGGTGATTTCCAGCGCCTGCTCACCGGTGTCCGGCTGCGAGATCAGCAGGTCGCCGACATTGACGCCCAGCTTGTTGGCGTAGCTGACGTCCAGCGCGTGCTCGGCGTCGATAAAGGCGCAGGTGCCGCCCAGCTTCTGCATCTCGGCCACGACCTGCAGCGTCAGCGTGGTCTTGCCCGACGATTCCGGACCATAGATCTCGACCACGCGGCCGCGCGGCAGGCCGCCGACGCCAAGCGCGATGTCCAGGCCGAGCGAACCGGTGGATACCACCTGGATGTCCTTCTCGACCTCGCCGTCGCCCAGGCGCATGATCGAGCCCTTGCCGAACTGCTTCTCGATCTGGGAGAGCGCGGCGGCAAGCGCCTTCTGCTTCTCGGCGCTCACGCCGGCACCTGCCTTCTTGTCGTCCATGGTCGTCCTTGAATCAATGGTGTATAAATAGGCCGCATGTGGCGCGGCACCGGCATTTTCTGGCGCCAGCGCCGGCCCGGCTGTCTGCGCGGCCGCTCTCCAGGGGGTCTCCCCGGGCAGCCCCAGCGGAACGTGCGGGTACTGTATAAAAAAACAGTATGCTTGGCAAGCCCCATCGCGCCTCATTCCGCCGGCGCCGGCTATGCCGGCCAGGGTGGAGACAACCATGCGCATTCTGATCGCCGAAGATGACGACGTGCTGGCCGACGGCCTGACGCGCTCGCTACGCCACTCGGGCTATGCCGTCGACCACGTCACCAATGGCCTGGAAGCCGATTCCGCGCTGTCGACCCAGACCTTCGACCTGCTGATCCTGGACCTGGGCCTGCCGCGCATGTCCGGGCTGGAAGTGCTCAAGCGCCTGCGCGCGCGCGGCGCCATGCTGCCGGTGCTGATCCTGACCGCCGCCGACAGCGTCGACGAGCGCGTCAAGGGCCTGGACCTTGGGGCCGACGACTATATGGCCAAGCCCTTTGCCCTGTCCGAACTGGAAGCGCGCGTACGCGCGCTGGTGCGGCGCGGCGCCGGCGGCGGCGCCACGCTGATGCGGCACGGGCCGCTGGCCTACGACCAGGTCGGGCGCATCGCCTATATCAACGACCAGATGCTGGACCTGTCCGCGCGCGAGATCGGGTTGCTGGAGATCCTGCTGACACGCAGCGGCCGCCTGGTATCGAAAGAGCAGTTGGTGGACCACCTGTGCGAGTGGGGCGAGGAAGTCAGCAACAACGCCATCGAGGTCTACGTGCACCGACTGCGCAAGAAGATCGAAGTCGGCGGCATCCGCATCGCCACTGTACGCGGGCTTGGCTACTGCCTGGAGAAATTCCAGCCGGCGGTGGCCACGCACCACTGATCCCCACCCGACGCAACCGCAGGCCAAGCGACCGACCTGAGCGCAAACCGCCGAGATGAGCCTGCTGCGACTGCCCTGGCGGCGCGCGCCCCGCACCGCGCCACCCCCTCCTTCCACCGCCCCGGCCCCGGACGCCGCCGACCAGGACCTGGCCGACGCACTGCCGCACCTGGAGGAAAGCACCGCGCATCCGTCGCCGCGCTCATTGTTCGGCGAGATCCTCGACTGGATGCTGGCGCCGCTGCTGCTGCTCTGGCCGATGAGCATCGCGGTGACCTACCTGGTGGCCAAGTCGATCGCCAACGGGCCCTTCGACCGCGCGCTGGAGGCCAGCGCCATCGTGCTGTCGCAGCAGGTGCGCGAGGTCAACGGGCGCATCACGCTGCAGCTGCCGCTGTCGGCGCGCGAGATCCTGCGCGCCGACGAGACCGACAACATCTATTACCAGGTGGTCGGCAAGCGCGGCGAGTATATCGCCGGCGACCACGACCTGCCGCTGCCGTCCGAGGAAGACCAGGGCCATGCGGGCCTGGTGTCCCTGCGCGATGACCACGTGGCCGGCAACGACGTGCGCGTGGCCTACACCTATATCGACCTGAAGCAGGTCAGCGGCACCCAGCCGGTGCTGGTGCAGGTGGCCGAGACCCTGGACAAGCGCGCGCGCCTGGCCAACGAAATCATCAAGGGCGTGATCCTGCCGCAGTTCGTGATCCTGCCGCTGGCGGTGGTGCTGGTGTGGTTCGGGCTGTCGCGCGGGCTAGCGCCGCTGACCGCGATCCAGCAGCGCATCCGCGCGCGCAACCCCGGCGATACCAGCCCGATCGACGAACGCGCCGCACCGCAGGAAATCACGCCGCTGGTGGGTTCGTTCAACGACCTGCTGGCGCGCCTGGACCAGTCGGTGCAGACCCAGAAGCGCTTTATCGCCGATGCCGCGCACCAGATGAAGACACCACTGGCGGGCCTGCGCATGCAGGCCGAGCTGGCGCAGCGCGAGCAGTCGCCGGAAGAGCTGCGGCGCTCGCTGGCGCAGATCGCCGGCAGCTCTGAGCGCACCGCGCACCTGGTCACGCAGCTGCTGTCGCTTGCGCGCATGGAAAACCTGGCGGGCACCGGCGGCATGGCGGCGCTGGACCTGGCGGCGCTCGCGCGCGAGGTGGTCAAGGACTGGCTGCCGCAGGCCTGGGCGCGCGACATCGACCTGGGACTGGATGCGGACGACCATCCGGTGATGGTGCAGGGCAACCGCCTGATGCTGACCGAGATGCTGAACAACCTGCTCGACAACGCCATCCGCTACACGCCGCGCGGCGGGCATGCCACGGTGCGCGTCAGCGCCGACGCCTTCGAGCCGTTCGCCTACCTGGATGTGGAAGACACCGGCCCGGGCATTGCGCCGGCCGAGCGCGAGCGCGTGATGGAGCGCTTCTACCGCGTGCTCGGCACCAATACTGAAGGCAGCGGCCTGGGCCTGGCGATCGTGCGCGAGATCGTGCAGCAGCACGGCGGCGACGTCCAGATTTCCGACCATGTCTACCAGCAATCGCCACGGCTGGCCGGCGCGCATTTCCGCGTGACGCTGCGCCGGCCCGACTACCTCCCGCCCGCATGAACGACAGCCCCGCCCCCGATAGTGCCGAAGCCCGCCAGCGCCAGGCCTGGCGGCGCAACCTGCGCTGGATCTGCGGACTGCTCGCGATCTGGTTCACCGTCACCTTCGTGGTGGCATGGTTTGCGCGCGACCTGCGCTTCGACTTCTTCGGCTGGCCGTTCTCGTTCTGGGTCGGCGCGCAAGGCGCGCTGGTGGTGTACGTGCTGATGGCCGCGCTCTACGCCTGGCGCATGAACCGCGCCGACGGCGAAACCAACACCGACAGCCTGGCCGCGCCCGCCCCGGCGCCTTCGCAGGGCGCGTCGCGCGGCACGGGCGCCGATGCTGCATAGCCGCACCCCTGCAAAGCGCGCCATTGCGCCACACAAGCACATCGCCCCCCGCAGCGCAGCATCCAGCCGCCCGCCGGCGGCTAGCGTATACCCCGACATTCTTTGACGATTCCGTGCCCGGTTCTGTCAGAACGCAGTAAGTTTCGCCACCCACAATCCTCTGCAACTCAGGCATAGCGGCCAGCCGCGCGGTCTTTTCCGCGCCACGCCCACCCGAGATCCATTCCAGACGGAGGAGACGATATGGCAAACGTGCAAAACGTTGCGGTGCCCGGAGGGGGCGCGCAGAACGCACCGATGACAGCCGAAGAGCGCAAGGTGATCTTTGCCTCATCGCTGGGCACGGTGTTCGAGTGGTACGATTTTTATCTCTACGGCTCGCTGGCGGCGATCATTGCCAAGCAGTTCTTCGCCGGACTGGATCCCACCTCGGCCTTCATCTTCGCGCTGCTCGCATTCGCCGCCGGCTTTATCGTGCGGCCGTTCGGCGCGCTGGTGTTCGGCCGCCTGGGGGACATGATCGGGCGCAAGTACACCTTCCTGGTGACGATCCTGATCATGGGCCTGTCGACCTTCATCGTCGGCCTGCTGCCGGGCTATGCCACCATCGGCTGGGCTGCACCGATCATCCTGATCGCCCTGCGCATGCTGCAGGGCCTGGCGCTCGGCGGCGAGTACGGCGGTGCCGCCACCTACGTGGCCGAGCACGCACCGCACGGCAAGCGCGGCGCCTATACCTCGTGGATCCAGACCACGGCCACGCTGGGCCTGTTCCTGTCGCTGATCGTGATCCTGCTGTGCCGCGAAATGACCGGGCCCAACTTCGAGACCTGGGGCTGGCGCATCCCGTTCCTGGTGTCGATCCTGCTGCTGGGCGTGTCGGTGTATATCCGCCTGTCGATGAGCGAATCCCCGGCGTTCCAGCGCATGAAGGCAGAGGGCAAGACCTCCAAGGCCCCGCTGACCGAATCCTTCGGCCAGTGGCGCAACCTGAAGATCGTGATCCTGGCGCTGGTCGGCCTGACCGCCGGGCAGGCCGTGGTGTGGTACACCGGCCAGTTCTACACGCTGTTCTTCCTCACCCAGGTGCTGAAGGTCGACGCCAAGACCGCCAACCTGCTGATCGCCGGCGCGCTGGTGCTGGGCACCCCCTTCTTCGTGTTCTTCGGTTCGCTGTCCGACAAGATCGGCCGCAAGTGGATCATCATGGCCGGTTGCGCGCTGGCAGTGCTGACCTACTTCCCCATCTTCAAGGGCCTGACCCACTACGCCAACCCCTCGCTCGAGCGCGCCCAGCAAAGCGCACAGATCGTCGTCACCGCCGATCCGAAGCAGTGCTCCTTCCAGGGCAGCCCGATCGCCCGCGAGATCGACTTCCGCAGCTCGTGCGACATCGTCAAGCGCACCCTGGCCCAGGCATCGGCCAGCTATGAAGTCGTCGACGCGCCCGCCGGCACCACCGCCACGGTAAAGATCGGCGACACGGAGATCCCCTCCTTCAACGCCAGCCTGGTCCCCGCCGGCCATAGCTTCGACGACGCCAGCAAGAAGCAGATTGCCAGCTTCAAGAAGCAAGTGGCGGACTCCATGTCCGCCGCCGGCTACCCGACCAAGGCGGACCCGGCACAGATGAACACGATCATGGTGCTGGTGCTGCTGACCATCCTGGTGATCTACGTCACCATGGTCTACGGCCCGATCGCCGCCATGCTGGTGGAACTGTTCCCGACCCGCATCCGCTACACCTCGATGTCGCTGCCCTACCATATCGGCAACGGCTGGTTCGGCGGCCTGCTGCCCACCATCTCGTTCGCGCTGGTGGCCCAGAACGGCAACATCTACTACGGGCTCTGGTATCCGATCATCATCGCAGCCATCACCTTCGTGATCGGCGCGCTGTTCATCCGCGAGACCAAGGACGTGAACATCTACGCCAACGACTGAGCGGTCGCCCGGCACTAACGGAAACGGCAGGCCATCCGGCCTGCCGTTTTTTTATGCATGGGCCCTTCGTGCAAAATCTTCGCAGCAAGGTGTTGACAGCCTCGAAAGCCCAGGTATAATCTCAGTCTTCGTTGGCGAATTAGCTCAGTCGGTTAGAGCGACGGAATCATAATCCGCAGGTCCGGGGTTCGAGTCCCTGATTCGCCACCATCTATTTTAAAAGCCGCGATCCCGCATGGGTTCGCGGCTTTTTTCTTTGGGTCGTTACCAGGGCGCAAGCGAGCCGCCCATCATGGGCGGCCACAGACAACGCTTACCAGTAACGCACGCGCCCGGTATCGATGTGCACGAACTGGTCAGACTCATAGAAGCCGACACCCCCGCCCTGCAATGACTTGGCCGCGTCGCGCACGTCCGCCAGCGGCACGCCGGCCAGGCGGATGTCGATGGCCTTGCCGTCCATGTGCAGGCTGTGCCTGGCCACGCCGCCGCCGCGCGTGTTGCGCAGGCGCGAGTTGGTGGCCGGGCTGCGGTAGCCGGAAATGACCTGGAACGGCTGGTCGGTGCCAAGCTCGCGGCGGACCTGGAACAGCAGGTCGAACAACTGCGGGTCGATCATGCCGACCTTGCCGGAGTAGTGGTCGCGCAGGAAGCCGTTGAGCGTCGTCAGCGCTTCGGGCACGAAGCGGTCGCCAACAGCATAGACCAACGACACGCGTTCGCCGGTGTGGGTGTGGTCGAAGGCCAGCGTGCGGGCGTCCGGCAGGCCTGCCAGGGCCTGGTTTGCAGGCAGGCTGGCCAGCGCCTGGCGCGGCGTCAACGGCATCAGGCCGGCGGCAAGGGCCAGGCCTCCGGTGGTATGAAGAAAGCGGCGGCGTGCCTTGCGCGTCGCATCAGTCATGGTACTTCCTCTGAATGTGCCAGTGGCGCCTCAGTGGGTGGTGGCGGAGGCGCTCGCAATAGCTGGTTGCTGGGGCCGTCCGTTGCGTTGCCGCAGTGCCTTGTCCAGCAATTTGTCGTGACCGTAGATGTCAGGCAAGAAGGATACACGACCATCGGCGCGCGCAATGACCGTGCCGTAGGCCAGCACCACCGGCAAGGGCTGCTGCAGGCGCACCGTATTGGACTTGCCACGCGTCATCGCTTCGCGGATCCGGGTCTCGTTCCAGTCCGGCATATCCTGCAACACGAACTGGGCCAATGCTACTGGGGCTTCCACGCGGATGCAGCCGTGGCTGAAGTCGCGCCGGTCGCGCTTGAACAGCTGTGGCGAGGGCGTGTGGTGCAGGTAGATGTTCTCATTGTTGGGAAACACGAACTTGATATCGCCCAGCGCGTTCAGCGGGCCCGGCCGCTGGCGGATGCGCATGCGGCCGTTCAGCACGGCGTCGAGATTCTCGTCGGACAGCGTGGTCACGGCCTTGCCGTCGCCGCTGACGAACTCCAGGCCCTGCCGGTTGAAGTAAGCCGGATCGCTGCGCAGGTGCGGCACGGTCTCGCGGCGCGCGATCGAGGGCGGGATGTTCCAGTACGGGCTGAACTCGATGTAGCGCATATCCTCCTCGAACAGCGGCGTGCGCGTATCCAGTGCCTTGCCGACGATCACCTTCATCTCGAGCTTGATGTCGAGCTTGCCGTCGCGGATCTCATAGGCGCGCAGCATGAACTCCGGCACATTGACCACGATCATGCGCGGACCGTCCAGCGGCGTCCAGCGCAGCCGCTCCATGGTCAGTTCAATTTGCCGCACACGGCTGGCGATGGGCAGGTTGAGTTGTGCCAGCGTGCCCGCGCCGATCACGCCATCGGCCTCCAGGCCGTGGCGCGACTGGAACGCCTTGACGCCGCCGACCAGGGCGCCTTCGTAGCGGGCCGGCGCCTGGGTGCCGGCGGGCAGGTCGCCCAGCGCGACCAGGCGTGCAGTCAGCGCCGCGGCACCGGCCCAGGGCTGGCCCGGCGTCAGCTTGCTCCCCGGCAACGGTGGCAGCGGCTGCCCCCAGGCCGGCTGCTTCGCGATCTCGCGGTACCGCGCCAGGGCCTCCCGCAGCGTGCCATAGAGCGGGAAGGTGGGCGCTGCCTGGCGGATGGCGTCGGGCAGCCGCTGCTGCGTGACGGCATCGCGCAGCCAGGTGGCGGCATCGAAGGGCCGTTCCGCCTGCGGGGCAAAGTTGGCATGGACCGCGCGCGGGTTGACGCGTCCGCCGTGCAGGTCTGCCAGCATCCGCTCCATCGCGGCGCTCAGCGCGGCATCCACGCGTGCGGCCGCGTCCGGCGGCAGGGCTGGCCCGCTGGCGGCCTGGACCACGGCCTGGCGCAAGGCGTCGGCATCGTAGTCGCGCGGATCGAGGCCGTCGGCCGCGGCCGCGGCCAGCGCATCGACGGCCTGGCGCGCAGCCGGCACCGGACGGCCCTGCGCAAACCACATCGGCTCATTGGCGAAGGCAGGCATGGCCAGGCACGCGGCGGCACAGGCAAGCACGACAGCGCCCAGGCGGCGCGCGGCGGCATTCAGGGTCGGAGGCATCGGGCGGAAAGCTCGGATTCGTCACACACGCCCACAGTCTACCCGCGATGGCGGCATGGTGCGGCAAGCCGCCCCAGGGTGCGCGTCACCACACCAGCTGATGCCGGCGCGCGTAGTCCGCCATTTCGACCAGGGACCCGACATTGACATTGGCCATGATGTTGGCCTTGTGGGTGCTGACCGTCTTGCTGCTGATTACCAGTTGCTCCGCGATCGACTTGTTGGAATGGCCGCGCGCCAGATACTGCAGGACGGTGATTTCGCGGTTGCTCAGCCGCGCGAAGCCCGATTCCCGCTGCTCGCCGATCTGGCGCACGGTCTCCAGCGTATGCATGGGAAATACCAGGTAGCCGCACAGCACGCCGCGCACCGCGTGCATCACCTCGGCCAGCCCACGCTGCTTGACCACAAAGCCACGGGCGCCCGCGCGCAGCGCCCGCACCAACGCCAGCGTGGCGTCGGTGTCGGACAGTACCAGCAAGGGCACGGCGGGCAGCGTCGCCGAGACGCGCCGGACAAAGTCGATGCCGGGATCGCCGAAGCGGTCGACATCGACCAGCACCAGCCCCGGCCGGTGCTCGCGGGCCAGCCGGAACGCTTCCCGAATGCCATCCGTTTCCAGTACTTCACCGGCGCCCAGCTCAGCGCCGAGTTCAGCGGACAGCGTGGTGTGGAACTGGGAAGGTTCGTCGACGATCAGCGTGAGATGCAAATTTGAGGCTCCTTAACGACTGGCATGGCTTGGCCTGCTGCCAAAGTTAAGGAGCCGGAGAGGTCCTGACGCGCCGAATCCTCGCCGCGCAGATGCAGCAGAATCTGCATCAGAGTCAGACTCTTCTGCATCGCTGTTTTCGTATCGATGCCGCGGTCGGCGTTACCCGTTGGCAGCGTCGAGGACTTCAGTCAGCTTGCGGCTGGCATCCAGCGCCGCGGGGAACCCGCAGTAGACCGCGCTGTGCACCATCAGCTCGCGCAGTTCATGCGGCGTCACGCCGTTGGCGAGCGCGCCGCGCAGGTGCCCGGCCAGCTCCTGCGGCCGGTTCAGCGCAATCAGCATCGACACCGTGGCCAGGCTGCGCTGCTTGCGGTCCAGGCCGTCGCGGGTCCAGACCGTGCCCCAGGCGAACTCCGTCACCAGTTGCTGCAGGCTGGTGTCGCCCTGCTGCGCGGCGGCGTCCAGCGCGCGCCGGACGTGCTCGGGGCCGAGCACTTCGGTGCGCACCTCAAGACCGGCCTCGAAGGCCGGCGTGGAGGTATAGGCGGGGGCTTGGCTGGGTTCGGCCATGGCTTGGGTCTCCGGTTTGGGTCGATGCCGCATGGTAGCCGAACCGATCAGACAGATTCGAGAGGCCGCGGCATCTGTGCCGCGGCCCCAGGTCATTCCGTGCCGGCGCGCAGGAAGCGCGGCGCCGGCGCCGAACGCGGCACCTCGCGCTCGCCCTGCTGGTACAGCCGATATGTGCCGCGTGCCTGGTTGTGCGGATGGCGCGCGGCCTCGTCCAGGGTCAGCACGCGCGCAAAGCACACGTCGGTGCCGCCCAGCACCGACTCCCAGTGGGTGCTGGGCTTGCCTGCGATGCATGCGGCAATGCGCGCCTTCACCGCGGGCCACTGGGCGCGGTCATACTGCGCGGCGGGGTCGATGTCGGTCAGTTCGAGCCGGTCGAGCAGCTCGCGGTAGAACTGCGGCTCAAGCGCGCCCAGCGTGATCGCGCGGCCGTCGGCACAAGGGAAGACGTCATAGAACGGCGAATCGTGGAAGGGGCTGGGTTGCGGGCCGCCCAGCGTGCCGGCTGCGCGCGACACCTGCACCAGCGAGCCCAGCATGGCGACGATATCGGTGATGGCCGCATCCACCACGCAGCCCTCGCCGCTGGCGCGCGCGCTCAGGATGGCGCTGGTGATGCCGAATGCCAGGCCAAGCGCGCCGGTGGCATCGCCCACCACGGTCGGCGGCACCATCGGCAGTGAGCCTTCGCGCGCGGCCATCGACAAGAGGCCGGTCAGCGCGATGTAGTTAAGGTCGTGGCCGGCGCTCTGCGACAGCGGGCCGGTCTGGCCCCAGCCGGTCATGCGGCCGTAGACCAGGCGCGGATTGCGTGCATGGCACACCTTCGGGCCCAGGCCGAGGCGCTCCATCGCGCCCGGGCGCAACCCTTCGATCAGCGCGTCGGCGCCGGCCACCAGGTCCAGCGCGGCGGCCACGTCTTGCGGCGACTTCAGGTTCAGTTGCACCACGCGCTTGCCGTGCTCCAGCTCCATCTCAGGGGGCACGGGCTGGCCGCGCAAGATGCGGCGGGCATCCGGCGCGACCGGGCGGGTCACCAGCGTGACCTCGGCGCCAAGGCCGGCCAGCATCGCGCCGCACAACGGGCCGGGGCCGATGCCTTCGAATTCCACTACCTTGATACCGCGCAGGGGCAGCAGGTTGCCACGCTCACTCATGATCGTCGTCTCCGGAATCGCCGCCCGCCCGCGCCATGGCCGGGGGCAGCTGCATTGAATTAGTCTGGGATGGGCCGTGCCTGCGGCAGCGCGGGCGTGCCAATGCCTGCCGCGGGGGCTCGGGAGCATGCTACGCGCCACCGCGTTGACGGGGCAATGGCCAAATGCTTCAGCCGGATTGACGGAATCCGTCGGCCGGCCGGCTATCGCACGGTCGGATCGGATAAATCCGATCCGACTTGATCTAAATCGGGTCCTGGCAGGACACTAGGTGCCATGATGGTTCCAGTGGCGGTGCCGCCTCATGGCGCACCGCCTGCCGACAGCCCCCACCCAGGAGATTCCCAACATGACCAATATCGTGCTCGCCACCGACGGCTCGGCCTTCAGCGACGCCGCGGCTCGTTTTATCGCCGAAGGCAAGCTGCTGCAGAGCGGCTTCACCGTGCATGTCGTGCATGTGGCGCCGGAAGTGAGCGGCCAGGTGCGCGCCTTTGTCAGCAAGGAAACCATCGACGACTGGCACAAGGAGGCCAGCGACAAGGCCATGGCGGCGGTCTGCGACATCCTGTCCGCAGCCAAGGTGCCATTCGAGCGGCACCCGCTGCACGGCTTCGCGCCGGAGCGCATCGTCGCCTGTGCGCGCTCGGTCGACGCCGCGGCCATCGTGATGGGCACGCATGGCCGGGGTTCGTTCTTCGATGCGGTGATCGGTTCAGTCGCGGGCCGCGTACTGGCGCAGGCCGAGTGCCCGGTGCTGCTGGTCAAGGCGCCGGAAAAGAAGGGTTGAGCAAAGTAGCGGAATACCGGCGCCCTGGCGGCGCCGTCCGGTAGACCTCAGGCGCCCCACAGGGGCGCTTCGTCCATCAGCGCCACCTGTTCGCGCAGCTCCAGGATGCGGTCCTGCCAGTAGCGCGCGGTGCCGAACCACGGGAACGCGGCCGGAAAGGCCGGGTCGGCCCAGCGGCTGGCCAGCCAGGCGCTGTAGTGCAGCAGCCGCAGCGTGCGCAGCGCTTCCACCAGCCACAGTTCGCGCGGCTGGAATTCGGAGAAGTCTTCATAGCCGGCAACGATGTCGGCCAGCTGGTCCTGCATGGCCGCGCGGTCGCCCTCGAGCAGCATCCAGATGTCCTGGATCGCCGGCGCCATGCGGCTGTCGTCGAAATCCACGAAGTGCGGGCCCGGCGCGCCATGGGTGCCGCCGCGCGCGTCGTCCTCGTCAATCCACAGCACATTGCCGCGATGGCAGTCGCCATGGGTGCGCAGCAGGCGCACCTCGCCGGCGCGCTCATAGCAGCGGCGCACGCCGTCCAGCGCCAGGTCCGTCACCGATTGCCACGCGGGCAGCAGGTCGGCCGGAATGCAGCCGCTGGCGAGCAGCCAGTCGCGCGGGGCAACGCCGAAGGTTTCCAGATCCAGTGCCGGGCGGGCCTGGTAGGGCTGCGTCGCCCCCAGCGCGTGGATGCGGCCGATAAAGCGGCCGAGCCAGGTCAGCGTGTCGGAACGGTCCAGCGCGGGCTCGCGGCCGCCGCAGCGGGGGAATACCGCGAAGCGGAAGCCGGCGTGATGCAGCAGCGTGCCAGACTCGCCCGGTGCCAGCACCATGGCCGGCACGGCCGGGATCTCGGCATCGGCCAGCTGCTGCACAAAGGCGTGTTCTTCCAGGATGGCCGCGTCGGTCCAGCGGCCCGGACGGTAGAACTTGGCGATGACGGGCGGGGCATCCTCGATGCCCAGCTGCCAGACGCGGTTCTCATAGCTGTTGAGCGCCAGCAGGCGCCCGTCGGGGCGCAGGCCGGCGCCTTCCAGCGCGTCCAGCATCAGCTCCGGCGTCAGGCCGGCGTAGGGAACGCCGGGGTCGGCCGGGGCGTCGGACGCGTGCATGGTGTCAGCCCTGATCCGCTCAGCGCGCCGGCTTGCGGTTGCCGCCGAGCAGCGCGGCCTGCGGCGCCGGACGGCGATTGCGCGCCGGTGCCGGTGCCGCGTCGTGCGGCTGGCGTGCGGGTTGCGCCGCAGTCCGCTGCTGGCGCGCCGGCTCCTGGCCGTCGCGGCGCGGTGCGGGATTGCGCGCGCCGCCGGCGGGCTGGCCGCCACGGTTGCCG
>NZ_JBYSYC010000072.1:0-24557 GCF_058782875.1 Cupriavidus sp. FW305-F7
TGGCCGCATGCGTCAGGTGATGGTGCGCGGACTCAAGAAGGTCGACCAGATGTTTGTGCTGAGCATGGCTGCCTACAACCTCGTGCGCATGCGCTCGCTGGGAAAAATCCGTCCGCAGTTGCAGTAATCGCGGTAATGAGGCCGGAAATGAGCGCCAAAACGCGAAAAAAAAACGACGCAGTGAAGCCCGGCTTCCGGATGTGAAATGTAGCGAACACACCAGCCCTTTTGGGGGAAGCTCCGCCGCTTCCATGGTGAGTACTTCAGCAGCCTGCTAAACGCCGAGGCTTGCCGCGCACCTGGTCAAAACCCCGTCAATGTGTGCTGCATTCGTCGTTCATCGCATGCCATGTTACCGCCGTGTTAAGCAGTGCTACAGCCTCCCCTTACACATTTTTACAGCAAGGGACGGGGCAACTGACTAGCCTTTAACTCACACACGGCGGCCTGAGTGCATGAATCTTTGCGTCAGCGGGCTGCCACTTCGTGGTCATTGACTGGCCATTGTTCAACTCTGCCCGGATGAAGCCGGGCTAATCCACGGGCTGCTTGTCGGCCCAATTGCAAGGTGCGCCGATACGGCCTGGCCACATCGCGCGTGCTGCAGACAACAAACTGAATTGGGGACATGCAAGCCGGGCACCGCGCGACAGCCCTTGCGCGACGCTACCTGCTTGCCTGGAATTTCGCTCATCCGACCTGCACCCTGTGCATGCCGGCTGGGACGCTTTTTTGACTTTGCTTGCCGGAGAACAACACCATGGCCGACCAGCGCAATAATCCGCCACCCAGACAACACCCGCTGACACCGGCACCGCTGCGCCAGCCCCACGGCGACGGCCTGGTGCAACGCCCGCAGCCCGTTCCGGTGCCGCTGTGGCACATCGTGCCGCGCATGGCGGGCTACGGCGTGGTGCTGTTCATCATCTGGGCCGTACTGACAATCATGTTTCCAAATGTGTTTACGCGCTCGTCGGAGCGGGCCGTGGTGAACAGCCCGGTCAGCCTGGTGACGTCTCCCGTGGAAGGCATCGTGATGAAGCAGATGGTGGCCGCGGACCAGCCGTTCTCGGCCAACCAGGCGCTGATGATCGTGCAGAACCCGAACATCGACCGTTCGCTGCTGGTCGACCTGACCGGCAAGAAGCTCGACAACCAGCAGCGCTATGACTCTGCCAAGGCGCGGCTGGAAAGCAACCGCCGGCTGATGGCCGCCACCGAGCAGGACCTGCAGCGCTACAACAGCGCTGCGCAACGCGAGCACGGGGCGCGCGTACGCGCGCTGGAGGCGCGCCTGGCATCGGCCAAGGCACAGGAAGACCAGCAGCAGGAAGTGGTCAACCGCAACCAGAGCATGCAGTGGGCCGGCGCGGTCAGCGAGGCCTACACCAATGCCTCGCGCTACCAGCTGTCGATGCTCTCCAATGCCAAAGCTGCGGCCAAGGCCGAGCTGGATAACGCCGTCGGCGTGAGCGAGGCCGCGCGCAACAAGGTCTATGCCTCGTCCACCGACGGTCCCAGTGCCACGCTGGCCCAGCGGCGCCAGGTGCTGAGCGCGGAATCGGCACAGCTGACGGCAGAGCTGGAACAACTGGAGGCCTATGGCAAGTCGGTCGAGGAGATGATCGCCACGGAACAGGAACGCCTCGACCGGCTCTCGAACCTGGAGATCCGCTCGACTGAACCCGGCACCATCGAAGACCTGATCGCGCAGCCTGGCATGCGCGTGGCCGCCGGCGCCACCCTGGCGCGCGCCAGCAACTGCGCGCAGACGCGCGTGGTGGCGGTGTTCCCGCGCAGCCTCAGCGACAACCTGCTGCCCGGTGCACGGCTGAACGTGCATGTCGACGGCGTGCCCACGGCGTTGCCGGCATCGGTGGCAGAGGTGCTGCCGCGCGCGCCGGACGGCGACCAGGCGCGTTACTTCGTGCCATTCCCGCCGATCGAGAAGAACGAGATCTATGTGATCGCCAAGCTCGACCGCCCGCTGGACAACGTGCCGGGCAAGGCTGCTGCCTCAGGGACAGCAACACGGGCAGCGGCAGGGGCAGCGGCAGGGCCAAGCCAATCCGGCCATTGCGGCATGGGCCGCTGGGCGCGCGTGACGCTGAACCAGAGCTGGCTGGGCCAGCTGCGGGCATCGCTGATATAACCGCCGACGCAGGCAAAGGAGACCCGGATGCGACTGCCGATCCCGACCGCACGCCTACGCCTGCCCCGCCTGGTTGCCGGCGCGCTGCTTCCCGCCATGCTCGCGCTGGCGCCATGCGCGGCGCGCGCTGCCGAGCCTGCCCAGCAGACACTGCTGGCCGACGGCTGCAAGACGCTGGCCGAGCGCGTCAGCCGTGAAAGCGGCAACGGCCCCGTCTTCCTCGCCAGCTATGAACCCGCGCCGGGCGGCGAGCCGCTGGCCCCGGCGCTGCGCAATGCCGCCTTCGTCTACGACAACGCGCTGGCCGGCATCGCGCTGGTGGCCTGCAAGCGCCCCGCCGAAGCGCGCCGCATTGCCGACGCCGTGCTGCAGGCGACCCGCCAGGACCGCCACTTCCGCGATGCGCGCCTGCGCAACGCCTACCGCGCCGGCCCGCTACCGGCTGGCCCGGTGCCGCTGCCAGGCTGGTGGGACGAACCCAGCAAGCGCTGGTTTGAAGATGCCTACCAGGCCGGCACCGCCACCGGCAACGTGGCCTGGGCCGCGCTGCTGCTGCTGGCCGTGCATGACGCCACGCGCGATCCACGCTACCTGGATGGCGCCGCCGCGCTGATGGGCTGGGTGCATGCCACCGTGCCCGACACGGGCGCGCCCGCCGGCTATATCGGCGGCTTCTTCGGCCATGAGCCGAAGCAGACCCGCCAGGGGTGGAAATCGACCGAGCACAACGTCGATACCTATGCCGCCTTCAGTTGGCTCGCCAGCCAGCGCAACGATCCGCGCTGGCGCGATGGCGCGGCGCGCTCGCGCGGCTTTGTCGGCGCCATGTGGCAGGCGCGCGAGGGCCGCTTCATCATCGGCACGCGCGACGATGGGCGCGCGCCAAACTCCGGCCCGTCCGCGCTGGATGCGGTGCTGTGGCCGCTGATCGCGATCCCGGACCCGCCGCAGGACTGGCGCCGCAACCTGGCGTGGGTGGAGGCCAAGCACCGCGCCGGCGCAGGCTACGGCTTCAAGGGCGGCCCCGACGGCATCTGGACCGAAGGCACCGGGCAGGCCGCGCTGGTGCTGCAGGCCGCCGGGCAGGCGCAACAGGCGCAGCCACTGTGGCAGCTGCTGCTGTCGCAGCGGGCGCCGTCCGGGATGCTCTACGCCACGCCCGAGGCACGCATCAGCACCGGGCTGTCGATCGGGCCCACCTCGACCACGGAGGACTTCCACTACTTCCACCTGCCCCACCTGGGCGCCACCGCATGGGCCGTGCTGGCCGCGGCGCGCTGGAACCCCTTCCGTCCGGGCGGATGCCTGGAACCATCCTGCCCGCCGCCGGCCATTGCGGCCGCGCCGGCCAATGCAAGCACCAACACCACCAAGGACTGACGATGTTCGCCCTCTTCCTGGAAAACCAGACGCTGCTGGTCATCAACGGCGGCGTGCTGCTGGCGATGGTGCTGCTCTCGATGCTGTGCCGGCATGACCGGCCGGCGGACCGCGTGCTGTTCGGCGGCGTCGCCGCCTTGCTGCTGGCGGTGTACCTGACCTGGCGCATCCGCGAAACACTGCCGGACTGGCAGATGACCTTCGCCAGCGTGTGGGCCCATGTGTTCTTTACCTTCGAATGCATGACGCTGGCCTATACGCTGCTGTCGATCGTGGTGCTGGCGCGCACCAGCAACCACACCCCAGACGCCGACGCGGGCGAGGCCGCCTTGCGCCGCGCCAAGCAGGTGCCGCCGGTGGACATCTTCATCGCCACCTACAACGAAGGCCTGGACATCCTGGAGAAGACCATTGTCTCGGCGCTGGCGATCGACTACCCGGACTTCCGCGTCTGGGTGCTGGACGACACCCGCCGCGACTGGCTGCGCGAGTTCTGCGAACGCGTCGGCGCGCGCTACGTGACGCGCCCGGACAATGCCCACGCCAAGGCCGGCAATCTCAACAACGGCCTGCGCCACAGCGCCGCGGCCGGCGGCGCGCCCTACATCCTGGTGCTGGACGCCGACTTCGCGCCGCATCGCAATATCCTGCTGCGAACCGTGGGCCTGTTCAGCGATGCGCGCGTGGGCGTAGTGCAGACGCCCCAGTTCTATTACAACGCGGATCCGATCCAGTACAACCTGCGCGCCACCGAATGCTGGGTCGATGAGCAACGCGCCTTCTTCGACGTGATGCAGCCAGCCAAGGACGCCTGGGGCGCGGCGTTCTGCATCGGCACCTCGTTCGTGGTGCGGCGCGATCTGATCGACCTGATCGGCGGCTTTCCCACCGGCACGGTGACCGAGGACATCCACCTGACCTACCGGCTGCTGCCGCACGGCTATCTCACGCGCTGGCTCAATGAGCGCCTGAGCGTGGGGCTGTCCGCCGAAGGCCTGCCCGAGTACATCAGCCAGCGCAGCCGCTGGGGGCTGGGCACGATCCAGGTGGCGCTGACCGCGGACGGGCCACTGCGCGGGCGCGGCTACACCGGGATGCAGCGGCTGCACTACGTGCACGGCCTGCTGCACTGGCTGTCGCGGCCGTTCACGCTGATGCTGCTGGCAGGGCCGCTGCTGTACTGGTACCTCGGCGTCTCTACGCTGTACGGCGAGCCGCTGCAGTTCCTCGCCTACGGCCTGCCGGCGCTGGTGGCGTACTGGGCGTACAGCATCTGGATCACCGGCCAGCGCGCGCTGCCGATCTTCACCGAAGTCACGCAGATCGTGGCGGCGCTGGCCGTCACCGCATCGCTGGTGAGCGCGATGTTCAAGCCATTCGGGCGGCCATTCAAGGTGACAAACAAGGGGCTGGACCGCTCCAAGCTGGTGATCCACGGCAAGTTCGTTGTGCTGTACGCGGGGTTGCTGGGCTTCTCCGCGCTGGGACTGGGCCGCGCCCTGGTGGTGGACCCCGATGCGCAAGGGCTCGCCTTCAACACGATCTGGACCGGGGTGGCGCTGATGCTGTACCTGGCCTCGCTGCTGGTCTGCGTGGAACTGCCGCGCCCGCGCAAGGAAGAGCGCTTCCCGCACCGCGCGGCAGCGCTGCTGCGCGTGGATGGCAAGGAATACCGCGTGACCACCAGGGACCTGTCCTGCAACGGCGTTGCCGTCACCACGCCGCTGGCGCCAGCCATCCTCGCCGGCACCGAGGGCGCGCTGTGGCTGGAGCAAACCGGCTGGATCCCGTGCCGCGTGGTGCGCCGCGACGGGCAGTTGCTGGGCATCGCCCTGAACGCCGGCATGGCGGCGCGCCACGCGCTGATCCGGCTGCTGTTCACCGATCCCGCACACAACATCGCCCGGCAGGGGCGGCCCAAGCTGGCGCTGTCGCGCTTTGTGCGGCGCGCGCTGCTGGGCTGAACCATGCCAGATAACAATCCCCACTCTCCGGAACCATCCATGCGAAGCTTGCCACGCCCCCGTACCCTGCCCCCGCCGCGCCTGCTGCTGCCCGCCGCGCTCGTGCTGGCCCTTGCGGCCTGCTCGCTCGAACCGCAATACCAGCGCCCCGACGCGCCGGTCCCGTCGGCGTGGCCGGAGGGCGCTGCCTACCGCACCCCGCAGGCCAGTGCGGCACAGCCGGGTCAGCCGGCCCAACCCGCCGGCCCTTCGGCCGCGGACCTGGGATGGCGCGATGTTTTCATCGACCCGCAACTGCGGCAGCTGATCGAACTGGCGCTGGCCAACAACCGCGACCTGCGCATGGCCACGCTTGCCATTGACGAAGCGCGCGCGCTGTACCAGATCGAGCGCGCGGCGCAATTCCCCACGGTGGAGGGCAATGCCGGCATGGTCTCGCAGCGGCTGCCGCAACGGCTGCGCGCGGCGGGCCAGTCGCCGCAGATCACCACCTATAACGCAGGCATCGGCTTCACCGCGTTCGAGCTTGATTTCTTCGGCCGGGTGCGCAGCCTCAAGCATGCCGCGCTCGAGGAATACATGGCCACGGAAGAAGCGCGCCGCAGCGCGCAGATCAGCCTGGTGTCCGAGGTGGCCAACGCCTACCTGACGCTGCTGGCCGACCGCGCGCTGCTGAAGCTGTCGCAGGACACGCTGAAGACGCAGCAGGACGCGGCAGAGATGGTGCGGCGCGGGCGCCAGGTCGGTGCGATGGCGCAACTGGACCAGCATCGCGCGCAAACCCAGGTGCAGACCTCGCAGGTGGGCGTTGAGCAATACACGCGGCAGGTGGCGCAGGATGAGAACGCGCTGTCCTTGCTGATCGGCGGCCCGTTGCCGAAATCCGTGACCGATGCCGGCGCGGCAACTGCCAACGCCAACGCGGCCGCGCAAGATCCGCTGGACGCGCGCACCCTGGTGAGCGAGTTCCCCGAAGGGCTGCCGTCCAGCGTGCTGGTGCGCCGCCCCGACATCCTCAACGCCGAGCACCGCCTCAAGGCGGCCAACGCCAATATCGGCGCGGCGCGCGCGGCCTTCTTCCCGCGCATCTCGCTGACCGGCGCGCTGGGCGTGGCCAGCAGCAGCCTGGCGGGGCTGTTCTCCGGCGGCATGGCGTGGGTGTTCGCGCCGCAGCTGACCGTGCCGATCTTCGACGCCGGGCGTAACCGTGCCGGGCTGGATGCGGCCAACGTGCGCAAGGACATCAACGTCGCCAACTACGAGAAGACCATCCAGACCGCGTTCCGCGAAGTGGCCGACAGCATGGCGGCACGCGCCACCTACGAGCGCCAGGTGCAGGCGCAGGAAGCCCTGGTGCGCGAAGGCAGCGAGACCCGGCGGCTGTCGGAAATGCGTTTCAAGAACGGCGTGGACGACTACTTCGGCGTGTTCGACGCGCAGCGCCAGCTCTACACCGCGCAGCAGGCGCTGATCACGTACAAGCTGGCCGGCCTGACCAGCCGCGTATCGCTGTACAAGTCGCTGGGCGGCGGCTGGCGCGAGGTGACCGAGGCCGCCCCGGCGGCCAATGGCGGCGCACGCCAGGCACCCGCCGCGCGGCCGCAAGCCGCGGCACAGCCCCAGGCGGCAGCACGGCCTCAAGCCGTGACGCAACCTCAAGCCGTAGCGCGGTCCCAGGCCGTGGCGCAGCCTCAAGCTGCCGCACAGCCTCAAGCCGCCGCACAGCCGCAAGCCGTGGCACCGGCTCAGGCCGCAGCCCAGCCCCAGGCCGTAGCGCAACCCCAGGCTCCGGCGCAATCCCCGGCGGCGGCACAGCCGGCACCCGTCGCGGCTACGCCGCGCTGAGCCGGGCGTGCGGGACCCAGGCGCTGGTCAGAAGTACTTCAGCCAGCGCCAGTCCCGCCGCCTTGCCTTCAGCGCCGCGAACCAGCGCACCGTCGGCCACAGCACCAGGGCCAGCACGGCCGCCCCCAGCCACAGCTGCCAGACGTGGTCGAGACCGAACACCTTGCCCTGGTTCAGTCCCCAGCGGTGCACGCAGGCCTGGTACAGCCCCTGCAGCACGTAGAGGTGCAGCAGGTAGAAGAACATCGGCACGGCGCCGAACACGGCCATGCGCCGCGCGATCCAGCCGCCCTGCGCACGCTCCAGCCACGCCAGCAGCAACCAGCCCACTCCCAGCGTCAGCAGCAGGAACAGCAGCGACGGCGGGTACTTGGTGACGTTGAGGAAGCTCATCGCGGTGTGCAAGGCGTCGCTGCCCGAGATCCACTTCTGCTCCTGCCCGTAGCCGTTCAGCCCGCGCAGCACCGCAAAGCCTGCCAGCGCCGCCAGCCCGCATCCAGCCAGCAGCCGCTGCCGCACCCCGGCAGGCACCGTGGCGGCAAACCACGGCCCCGCCGCATAGCCCAGCGCAATCACGCCGATCCACGGCAGCACCGGGTATGAGGTGCGCACCCTGAAGCCGTCAGCCACCTCGATCCAGGTGCGGTCGTGCAGGATGGCCCAGGGCACGTGCCAGGCGCTGTCCACCGGGAAATGCAGCGGGCTCAGAAGGTTGTGGCCAGCCACCAGCGCAATGCCCGCGGCAATCAGCACCGCCCGCGGCAGCCATACCAGTGCCGCCAGCGCCATCATGCTCAGGCCGATGGCCCAGATCACCTGCAAGTAGATCACCTGCGGCGGCAAGGTCCCGGTCCAGGCAAAGCCGACCAGCGTCACCTCCAGCAGCACCAGGAACACGCCGCGCTTGAGCAGGAAGCCGCTGACGGCGCGCCGGTCGTGGCCGGCGGCACCGTAGAGCCACGCCGATACGCCGGCCAGCCAGATGAAAACCGGTGCGCACAGATGCGCGGCGAGCCGGCTGAAGAAAAGTGCCGGAGAGGTCGTGGCGACATCCATGGGATCGGCCACCTGGACGTGCAGGAAGAACATATCCCGCACGTGGTCCAGCAGCATGGTCAGGATCACCAGTCCGCGCAGAGCATCAATGGACGGCAGCCGGCCGCCGGCCGGCCGCGTGCCCGCGGCAGAAGGGAAGACTGTCGGAGAAGACAGGGGCGCGGCAGTGCGCGACTTGGCTGGCAGCATCGTCAATAGCTCAGTTGCACGCCCAGCCGCACGCTGCGGCCCGCGCCCGGCGCAATCCACAGGCTGCTGTACGAACTGGCGTAGTAGGTCTTGTCGAACAGGTTGCCCACATTGAGCGACACACGCACATTGCGGCTGTATTGCCAGTAGCCATGCAGATCCACCAGCACATAGGCTGGCAGCGAGAAGCTGTCCTGCACATCGCCCGGACGCCGCCCCACGTAACGCAGGCGGGCACCAACGCCATAGCGCTGGCCCACCGGCGCGGCATCCTCGTACACCGCCAGCAAGCTGCCGCTGGTGCGCGGCACGTTGGACAGCGGCGTGCCGGCGGCAAGTCGCGTGTCCTGCGTGATCTCGGCATCGGTCAGCGCAAAGCTGCCCGACACGCGCCAGTGGGTGCCAAGCTGCCCGGCCACGTCCAGCTCCAGGCCGCGGCTGCGCGCTTCGCCGGCGGCGATATAGAAGGACGGATCGGACGGGTCGGCGGCCAGCACATTGCGCTTGCGGATCTCAAAGATCGCCAGCGTGGCGCCGGTGCGGCGGTCCTCGCTGTCGAACTTGATGCCGGCCTCCACGGCGCGGCCGCGCTCGGGGTCGAACGGCTGGCCCGCGGCGTCGGCGCCGGCATTGGGGCGGAATGACTGGCTGGCATTGGCAAACAGCGACACGTTCTGGCTGGCCAGGTAGCTCACGCCCACGCGCGGCGACACCGCGTTCTGGTGCTGCGTGGTGCGCGTGCCGCGCAGGTGGTTGTCCAGCGACTGGTCGACGGCGTCGAAGCGCACGCCGGCCAGCACGCGCCAGCGCTCGCCCAGGCTCAGCTGGTCCTGCAAGTAGGCGCCGAGATTGCGCTGGCGCTCGTACGTGTCCATGTTCCACTGCTGTCCAGCCGCATGTCGCCGTCGCCGGGCTCGCCCGGGAAGCGCGAGCGCGGGATGCGCCCCAGCTGGCCGTTGACGGCCACCACGCCGCGGTCCATCGGCGTGGTGTAGCGCTGGAATTCAGCCGCGTACTGCAGCACGGTGTCGTTACCGAGCGTCCAGGTGAACGACGGCGCCACCAGGTAGCGCTGGCTGTTGATGTAGTCGCGCGTGCTGCCCTGGTGGTCGGCCACGGCGATCAGCCGGCCGGCCACGTTCTCGCCGAGCGGGCCGGTGACGTCGGCCGTGACACGATAGCCGTCGCGCGTGCCAAGCTCGAAGCCATAGCGCTGCGCGGGCCGGAACTGCGGCTGGCGCGTGACCACGTTGAAGGTGCCGCCCGGCTCGCTGGTGCCGTACAGCGATGACGTGGGGCCCTTGAGCACTTCCACGCGCTCGATGGTGGCCGCATCCATCGGCGCGGTATAGCCGCGGTTGGCGGCAAAGCCGTTGACCAGGTAGCCCGCGCCGGTGTTCTCATGGCCGGTGAAGCCGCGCATGGCGAAGTTGTCCCACAGGCCGCCGAAGTTGTTCTGGCGCGCGATGCCGCTGACATAGTCGAAGGACTGGTCGAAACGGGTCGCGGCGATGTCGTCCAGCATGGCGCGCGGCACCACGCGCACTGACTGCGGAATCTCGCGCAGCGGCGTGTCGGTGCGGGTCGCGCCGGAGGCGTCGGGTGGGTTGTATGATGCGGAGGCCGTGCCGACCACCGACACCGCCGGCAGCGTAATATCGGAGGCCTCGGCGGTATCCGCCGCCTCGGCCAGGCCGGACATCGCCAGCATCAGGGCGGCCACCGGCCGCAATGAGCGCGCCTGGACCGGGCGCAAGTCTGGTACAGCAGGCAGGAACGAAAACGGCATGCGGTGCCGGGCACGGCTGGGCTGCGCAAGCAGCATAAGGAACACCCCAATAAAAACGAGTCGCGGCGGCGGCCATCCGACTGGCAAACCGCAGCGACTCACTAATGATAATAATTTCTCATTAAAATTTTAGGCATGGAACGCATGACCCGTCAACGCGGCGCCGTCATCGACGCGCTGCGCGAAGCTGGCCGGCCCCTGAGCCCGGCCGAAATCCTGGCCGCGGCACAGCGCCAGGTGCCGTCCCTGGGTCTGGCCACGGTCTATCGCAACATCCGCACCCTGCTGGACGATGCGCAGGTGCATGCGGTGGAACTGCCGGGCCAGCCCGACCGCTATGAACTGGCGGGCGAACCCGGCGCCGTGACGCACCGCCACTACTTCCAGTGCCTGACGTGCGATCGCGTATTTCCGCTGGAAGGGTGTCCCGGGCACATGGAAGAGATCACGCCGCCGGGCTTCGAGGTGGAGCACCACGAGCTGACGCTGCTGGGGCGTTGCCCGGACTGCGCCAGCAAGTCCGGCAAGCGGCGCAAGGCGGCGGCGCGGGACCACTGAACAGCGGCGTGTTCGGGGCACGGCCAACTGTACTGAGCCGCTGGTCCACACCTGTATATGGCGCTTGCGCCGTGCTTGCCGCATGATGCGGCAGCATTGCACAGGCCACGCCATCAAACAGGATCTCCAAATTGCCGCAAACCGCCGCCCACCGTCGCTCGACCCTGATCGCCGTGCTGGCCCTGACCGGCTCGATGGCCTCGCTGTGCATCGGCACCTCGTTTGCCAAGAGCCTGTTCTCGGCGCTCGGGGCACAGGGCACCACGGCGCTGCGGGTGAGTTTCTCGGCGCTGATCCTGCTGTGCGTCTGGCGCCCGTGGCGCATCCCGCTGACGCGGGCCAACGCGCGCGCGATCGCGCTGTACGGTGCGGCGCTGGGCGCGACCAACCTGCTGTTCTACATGTCGCTGCGCACCATCCCGCTGGGGCTGGCGATCGCGATCGAGTTCACCGGGCCGCTGACGGTCGCGGTGCTGTCGTCGCGGCGCGCGATCGATTTCCTGTGGATCGCCTTTGCCGTGGCCGGGCTGCTGCTGTTGCTGCCGGTGGGCGATGCCGCCGGCACGCTGGATCCTGTGGGCATCGGCTATGCGCTTGCCGCGGGGGTGGGCTGGGCGCTGTATATCGTGTTCGGGCAGATGGCGGGCAACGCCCACGGCGGGCAGGCCACCTCGCTGGGGCTGACCATAGCGGCCCTGGTGGTGCTGCCGTTCGGGCTGGCGCATGCGGGCACCGCGATGTTCAGCCCGACGCTGCTGCTGTTCGGGCTGGCGGTGGGCATCCTGTCGAGCGCGATTCCCTATTCGCTGGAGATGGTGGCGCTCAAGCGGCTGCACCGGCGCACCTTCGGCATCCTGCTGAGCATGGAGCCGGCGATGGGCGCGCTGGCCGGGCTGGCGTTCCTGCATGAACAGCTGAACGCGCTGCAATGGCTGGCGATCGCCAGCATCATCACCGCCTCGGTCGGCTGCACCATGACCTCGCGCGGCAAGCGCGAAGCCGGTTGACCGCTGGGCTCAGGACGCGCTGAACCAGTCCGCCGGCAGCCGCAGCTCGCTGCGCGCCGGCTGGCCAAGCGCCAGCGTGACTTCATGCAGGTAGCTGTCCTCCGGATTGCGGCGGCTGGCAAAACCGAGGCCGCGCAGGATGGCCAGCATGCGGCGGTTCTCGCTGAGCACGTCGCCGCGCAGGGTGCGCAGGCCGGCCGCGCGGGCCAGCTCGCACAGCCTGGCGATCAGGCGCCGCCCCAGTCCCTGCCCTTGCCAGCCGTCGGCAACGACCACGGCAAATTCCCCGACCTGCCCGGACACCACGTATTCCGCACTGGCGACAATGGCTGATACGCCCTCTGCGTCGGGCGCCTCCACCACCAGCGCCACCCCGCCAGGGCCTGGCGCGGCCAGGCCGTCGACAATCGCGTCCACCACGCGCCCGCCGCTCAGGAAGCGGAAGTAACGGCTCTCACGCGAAAGCCCGTCCACCAGCGCGCGCAGCGCCCCACCATCCTGTGGCCGCGTACGGCGCAGCGTGACCTGCACGCCCCGTCCCACCATCCAGCTTTCCGCCTTGCCCGTGCGGGCTTCGCTTTGATCATCCATCCTGGCACCATCTGGATTCAAAATTTGTAGTCAGAGTATAGGAGATAACCTGACTTTTGCAAATGAAGTCAGCATGCTATGCTTGCCCGCATCATGACCCCCAATGCGTCCGACCTCCGCCACTGCTCGATTGCCGCCACGCTGTCGCTGATCGGCGAAAAGTGGACAATGCTGATCCTGCGCGACGTCTTCCACGGCGTGACGCGCTTCGACGACTTCCTGCGCCGGCTGGAATGCTCGCCCGCGGTGCTGTCCGCGCGCCTCAAGACGCTGACCGACGCCGGTCTGCTGCGCAAGGTCGGCTACCGCGAGCCCGGCGAGCGCGAACGCTCCGAATACCGCCCCACCCGCGCCGCCGTGGAGTTGCTGCCGGTGCTGGTCGGCCTGATGCAGTGGGGCGACAGCCACATGGCCCCGTCCGGCGAAGGCCCGGTGCAGATCCGCTCGCGCGCCAGCGGCAAGCTGGTACGCGCGGCACTGGTCGACGAGGACGGCGCGGAAGTATCGCCGCGAGATATGCGGATCGTCCCCGTCAACGCCCAGTCCCCGGCTTCGGACCAGTAGCACCGAGCGCGGTATTGCACCGCACCAGCGCAGCCCACCGCACTGCACCATGAGTGTGCCGCCAGCCCGGCGGCCGCCCCACCACAGCGCATCCCGGCATCACTCCGCCGCACCTCAGCGCAACAAACCCCCACTCACCGTCACATACCGGCCTGGCACACCCCTTGCGTAACAGGGTACGGGTCCGTCAACGGCGACCGGCCCACCCCACATACGCAGCCTCTATTCCATGTAGTGGCTGTCAGGACAACGGCGTCCCCAGAACTGGCCTGAATGGCCTGGTTTGCGGGACGCCATTTGTTTTTGGAGCCAAGGACGATGACCGCCAAAGCCACCCGCATCGAGCTGCTGAGCTTTAAGACCCCGCAGATGCGCGCCTTCCACCTGACCTGGATGGCGTTCTTCGTCTGCTTCTTTGCGTGGTTTGCCTGCGCGCCGCTGATGCCGGTGCTCAAGGGCGAGTTCGGCCTGACCCCGGGCCAGATCGCCAACATCAATATCGCGGCGGTGGCGGTGACCATCCTGGTGCGCCTGGTGATCGGCCCGATGTGCGACCGCTTCGGCCCGCGCAAGACCTATACCGGCCTGCTGGCGCTGGGCGCGCTGCCGGTGCTGGGCGTGGCGCTGGCACAGAACTACGAGACCTTCCTGACCTTCCGCCTGCTGATCGGCGCAGTCGGCGCCAGCTTTGTGATCACGCAGTACCACACATCGGTGATGTTCGCGCCCAACGTAGTCGGCACCGCCAACGCAGCCGCGGCCGGCTGGGGCAATGCCGGCGGCGGCGCCGCGCAAGCCATCATGCCGCTGCTGCTGGCCGCCGTGCTGATGCTCGGCGCCGACCACGCGTTCGGCTGGCGCTTCGCCCTGCTGGTGCCGGGCGTGCTGATGCTGATCATGGCCGTCGTCTACTGGCGCTTCACCCAGGACTGCCCGGAAGGCAACTACTCGGACCTGCGCGCCCGCGGCATCGCCATCACCGGCAAGGACGGCGGCAAGGGCGGCGGCTGGGCCAGCTTCCGCGCCGCCAGCGCCAACTATCGCGTGTGGCTGCTGTTCATCACCTACGGCGCCTGCTTCGGCGTGGAGATCTTCATCCACAACATCGCCGCCTCGTACTACGTCGACCGCTTCGGCCTGAGCCTGAAGGCCGCCGGCATGGCCGCCGCGAGCTTCGGCCTGCTGGCGCTGTTTGCCCGCGCCCTGGGTGGCTGGTTGTCGGACAAGGCGGCGCGCCGCCGCGGCCTGGACGCACGCGCCACGCTGCTGTTCGTGCTGATTCTGGGCGAAGGCCTGGGCCTGCTGTGGTTCGCGCAGGCCGGCAACGTGACGCTGGCGGTGGTCGCGATGCTGCTGTTCGGCCTGTTCACCCACATGGCCTGCGGCGCGACCTACGCCCTGGTGCCCTTTATCGACCGCAAGGCGCTGGGCGGCGTGGCCGGCATCATCGGCGCTGGCGGCAACGTGGGCGCCGTCGCCGCGGGCTTCCTGCTCAAGGGCCTGGGCGACCTGCAGCACACGCTGACGGTGCTGGGCGTGCTGGCCACCATCGCCGCCCTTTGCGCCATCGCCATCCGCTTCAGCGCCGAGCACAAGGCCCAGGAGCAGGCGCTGTACGACAGCGCAATGGCCAACTGATTTTGAAGCATCGCTCCCACAGCACAACAAGCAGCAAAGACTGACTACCGGACAAGGAAAGCATCATGAAACTGATCATCGTCGGCCACGGCATGGTGGGTCACAAGTTCCTGGAATGCCTGGCGGAAGCCGGCGCGCAGAACGTGGAAGTGACCGTGCTGTGCGAAGAACCGCGTCCCGCCTACGATCGCGTGCACCTGTCCGAGTTCTTCGCCGGCAAGTCAGCCGAGGACCTGTCGCTGGTGCCCGCCGGCTTCTTCGAGCAGCACAACAACATGCTGCTGCGCCTGAATGCGCGTGCGGTAGAGATCGACCGCGCCGCGCGCACGGTGAAGGTATCGACCGGCGAGACCCTGTCCTATGACAAGCTGATCCTGGCCACCGGCTCCTACCCCTTCGTGCCGCCGGTGCCGGGCAAGGACCGCAAGGACTGCTTTGTCTATCGCACCATCGAAGACCTGGAAGCGATGCGCGAATGCGGTGCGCGCTCGAAGACCGGCGTGGTGGTCGGCGGTGGTTTGCTTGGCCTGGAGTGCGCCAAGGCGCTGCGCGACATGGACCTGCAGACGCACGTGGTGGAGTTTGCGCCGCGCCTGATGGCGGTGCAGGTCGACGAAGGCGGCGGCCGCATGCTGCGCCAGAAGATCCATGGCCTGGGCGTGACCGCGCATACCGGCAAGAACACGGTGGAGATCATCGACGGCGAAGACGGCACCCACCGCATGGTGTTTGCCGACGGCACCCACCTCGACACCGACATGATCGTGTTCTCGGCCGGCATCCGCCCGCGCGACGAACTGGCGCGCACCAGCGGCCTGGCGGTGGGCGAGCGCGGCGGCATCGTGGTGGACAACCAGTGCCTCACCTCGGACCCCGACATCTACGCCATCGGCGAATGCGCGCTGTGGCAAGGCAAGATCTACGGCCTGGTGGCGCCGGGCTATGACATGGCCCGCGTCGCCGCGCGCCACCTGCAGGGCGAAGCCGCCGAGTTTGCCGGCGCCGACATGAGCACCAAGCTCAAGCTGATGGGCGTGGACGTGGCCAGCATCGGCGACCCGCACGGCACCGTGCCGGGCGCGCGCTTCTACCAGTTCTGCGACGACCGCAAGGAGGTCTACAAGAAGCTGGTGGTGTCCGACTGCGGCAAGTACCTGCTGGGCGGCGTGCTGATCGGCGACGCCAGCGAGTACGGCACGCTGCTGCAGATGATGCTGAACAAGATCGAGCTGCCCGAGTCGCCCGAATTCCTGATCCTGCCCGACAGCAGCGGCAAGGCCAAGCCCGCGCTGGGCGCCGACGCCCTGCCCGACACTGCCCAGATCTGCTCGTGCAACAACGTCTCCAAGAGCGAGATCTGTTCGGCCGTGTGCGACGGCGCCACCAGCATCGGCGCGCTCAAGACCTGCACCAAGGCCGGCACCGCCTGCGGCGGCTGCGTGCCGCTGGTCACGCAGATCATGAAGGCCGAGATGAAGAAGCAGGGCATGGCCGTCAACAACCATCTCTGCGAGCACTTCCCGTACTCGCGCCAGGAGCTGTATCACCTGGTGCGCGTGGGCAAGTTCAAGACCTTCGATGCGCTGCTGGAAGCGCACGGCAAGGGCATGGGCTGCGATATCTGCAAGCCGGCAGTGGGCAGCATCCTGGCCTCGTGCTGGAACGAGTTCGTGCTCAAGGAAGAGCACGCCAGCCTGCAGGACTCTAACGACTACTACCTGGCCAACATCCAGAAGGACGGCACCTACTCGGTGGTGCCGCGCATGCCGGGTGGCGAAGTCACGCCCGAGGGCCTGATCGCGGTCGGCCAGGTGGCAAAGAAATATGGTCTCTACACCAAGATCACCGGCGGCCAGCGCGTGGACCTTTTTGGTGCACGTGCCGAGGAACTGCCTTTCATCTGGGAAGAACTGATCGCCGCCGGCTTTGAATCGGGCCATGCCTACGGCAAGGCGCTGCGCACGGTGAAGTCGTGCGTGGGCTCCACGTGGTGCCGCTATGGCGTGGGCGATTCGGTGGGCCTGGCGATCGAACTGGAGAACCGCTACAAGGGCCTGCGCGCGCCGCACAAGATCAAGTTCGGCGTGTCCGGCTGCACCCGCGAATGCGCCGAGGCGCAAGGCAAGGATGTTGGCGTGATCGCCACGGACAAGGGCTGGAACCTGTACGTGTGCGGCAACGGCGGCATGAAGCCGCGCCATGCAGAGCTGCTGGCCAGCGACCTCGACCACGACACCCTGGTGCGCTACATCGACCGCTTCCTGATGTTCTACGTGCGCACCGCCGACCGCCTGCAGCGCACCAGCGTCTGGCGCGACAACCTGGAAGGCGGCCTGGACTACCTCAAGGCCGTGGTGCTGGACGACAAGCTGGGCCTCGCCGCCGAACTGGAAGCCGAGATGCAGCACGTGGTCGACACCTACGAAGACGAGTGGAAGAAGGCCGTGACCGATCCCGAGACACGCAAGCGCTTCCGCCACTTCGTCAACAGCGACCGCCGCGACGACAACGTCGCCTTCATCGAAGAGCGCGGGCAGATCCGCCCGGCCACGCCGGAGGAACGGAAATTGCATCGTTCCCGCCTGAGCCACATTCCCGTGGTGTCCATGCCCGCGAAAGCAGCCTGACCGTGCCCGCAAACAAGGAGAACGTGATGAGCCATCCCCACCATCCTGAGACCTGGACCGCCGTCTGCACCGTGCGCGATATCGTGCCCAACACTGGTGTGTGCGCGCTGGTGGACGACAAGCAGGTCGCCGTGTTCCGCATCGGCCGTGGCGACGAGGTCTACGCCATCGACAACTTCGATCCCAACTCGCAGGCCGCGGTGCTGTCGCGCGGGCTGGTCGGCAACCTGGGCGAGCGCCTGGTGGTGGCTTCGCCGATCTACAAGCATCACTTCGACCTGCGCACCGGCGAGTGCCTGGAAGCCCCCGAGCATTCGGTCAATGCCTACGCCGCACGCGTCTATGACGGCAAGATCTGGATTGCCGCCGGCGTGGCCGTGAGCGAGGCCGAGGAAGAACTCGCCGCCTGACACCGGCGCCCATTTGATGTTCCCCCTGTCCTCAAGCCACGCCAACGGAGATGCCGGCATGACGCCTTCCGCCAACCCCCAAGCCCGCCCGCGCCTGGTCGTCGTCGGCAACGGCATGGCCGGCATGCGCACTGTGGAGGAGCTGCTCAGGCTCGCCCCGGACCTGTACGACATCACGGTGTTCGGGGCCGAGCCGCACGGCAACTACAACCGCATCCTGCTGTCGCCGGTGCTGGCCGGCGAAAAGTCGGTGGCGGACATCATGCTGAATACGCGCGAGTGGTACACCGAGCGTGGCATCGAACTGCTTGCCGGCGATCCGGTGGTGGCCATCGACCGCCCGCGCCGCATCGTGCGTTCAGCCTCGGGGCGCGAAGTGCGCTACGACCGCCTGCTGCTGGCTACCGGCTCCAAGCCCTTCATCCTGCCGGTGCCGGGTCACCAGCTCGACGGCGTGATCGCCTTCCGCGATATCCAGGACGTGGAGACCATGCAGCAAGCCGCGCGCGACCACCGCCATGCGGTGGTGATCGGCGGCGGCCTGCTTGGGCTGGAGGCGGCCAACGGGCTGCTGCGCCAGGGCATGGACGTGACCGTGGTGCACCTGCCCGACAGCCTGATGGAGCGCCAGCTCGACAAGCCCGCCGCCACGCTGCTCCAGAGCGCGCTCGAACGCAAAGGCCTGCGCTTCCTGCTGGGCGCGCAGACCGCGGAGATCCTCGGCACCGACCGCGTCACCGGCGTGCGCTTCAAGGACGGCAGCGAGATCCCCGCCGACCTGGTGGTGATGACCGCCGGCGTGCGCCCCAATATCGAACTGGCCACCGGCGCCGGCCTGCACTGCGAGCGCGCCATCGTCGTCGACGACACGCTGCAGACCTATGATCCGCGCATCTACGCCGTGGGCGAGTGCGTGCAGCATCGCCAGGCCACCTTCGGCCTGGTGGCGCCGATCTGGGACCAGGCGCGCGTGTGCGCCGCGCACCTCGCCGGTGCCGGCCATCGCCGTTACGTGCAGCAGGCCACCGCGACTAAACTGAAAGTGACCGGCGTCGACCTGTATTCTGCCGGCGACTTCATCGGCGCCGAAGGCAGTGAAGACCTGGTGCTGCGCGATCCGCGCCGCGGCGTCTACAAGCGCCTGGTGCTGCAGGACGGTTATCTGGTCGGCGCCGTGCTGTACGGCGACGTGCAGGACGGCCCCTGGTACTTCGACATGATCCAACGCCGCACGCCGGTGGGCGCGCTGCGCCAGCGCCTGTTGTTCGGTCAGGCGCAGTGCGAAGCGCTCGCCGCATAAGCATCACCGTAAGTAAGCTATACAACGCCCCCGCACGGAGAACGCGTGAACCTGTCCGACATCCCGGTCATCTCGGCGACACTGACCACCACCACCGCCACCACCTGCCCGTACTGCGGCGTCGGCTGCGGCGTGCGCGCCACCGTGCGTGCCGACGGCCAGGTCGAGATCGCGGGCGACGCGCAGCACCCGTCCAATCACGGCCGGCTGTGCGTGAAAGGCTCGGCGCTCGGTGAAACCGTGGACCTGGAAGGCCGCCTGCTCCACCCCAAGGTGCGCGGCACCGACGGCTCGCTGCAGCAAGTCTCCTGGGACCATGCGCTGGACACCGTAGCGCAAGGCTTCTCGGACATCGTCCGCCGCCACGGCCCGGATTCGGTCGCGCTCTATGTCTCGGGCCAGCTGCTGACCGAGGACTACTACATCGCCAACAAGCTGATGAAGGGCTTCATCGGCAGCGCCAATATCGACACCAACTCGCGCCTGTGCATGTCGTCGGCCGTGGCCGGCCACAAGCGCGCCTTCGGCGAAGACCTGGTGCCGGGCAACTACGAAGACCTGGAACTGGCCGACCTGGTGGTGCTGGTGGGCTCCAACACCGCGTGGTGCCATCCGATCCTGTTCCAGCGCCTGTCCCAGGCCAAGGAAGCGCGCCCCGAGATGAAGATCGTGGCGATCGACCCGCGCCGCACCGCCACCTGCGAACTGGCCGACCTGCACCTGGCGATCCGCCCGGGCACCGACGTGTGGCTGTTCAACGGGCTGCTGAGCTACCTCGCGCGCGAAGGCCGCACCAGCGCCGCCTTCGTCGCCGCCAGCACCGCGGGGCTGGACGAAGCCCTGCAGGCCGCGGATGCGGCCTGCGCCGATCCCGCTGCCGTGGCCCGCGCCTGCAAGCTGAACGTGCAGGACGTGCTGGCGTTCTACCAGCTGTTCGCGCAGACCGAAAAGACCGTGACCGCCTTCTCGCAAGGCGTCAACCAGTCGTCGGCCGGCACCGACAAGGTCAACAGCATCATCAACTGCCACCTGCTGACCGGCCGCATCGGCGCCCCGGGAATGGGCCCGTTTTCGCTCACCGGCCAGCCCAATGCAATGGGCGGGCGCGAGGTCGGCGGCCTGGCCAACATGCTGGCCGCACACATGGAACTGGCCAACCCGCTGCATCGCGACGTCGTGCAAAGCTTCTGGCAATCGCCGATGGTGGCCGACCGCCCGGGCCTGAAGGCGGTGGAACTGTTCGAGGCCATCGAAGCCGGCCGCGTCAAGGCGGTCTGGGTGATCGCCACCAACCCCGTGGTGAGCCTGCCCGACGCCGACCAGGTGCGCCGCGCGCTGGCCAGGTGCGAACTGGTGGTCACCAGCGACATCATCGAGCGCACCGACACCAACGCCGCTGCGCACGTGCTGCTGCCCGCGCTGGGGTGGGGCGAGAAAGACGGCACCGTTACCAACTCGGAACGGCGCATTTCCCGTCAACGCGCCTTCCTGCCCGCGCCTGGCGAGGCGCGCGCCGACTGGCGGATCCTGTGCGACGTCGCGCGCCGCATGGGCTTTGACGGCTTCGACTATGCGGGCGTGCATGAAATTTTCGACGAGCACGCGCGCCTGAGCGCCTGGCGCAACGATGCCGCACCGCGCGTGTTCGACATCGGCGCGCTGGCCGGGCTGGACCAGGCGCACTATGACGCGCTGGAGCCCGTGCAATGGCCGCTGCCCGCGGGCGCTCCGGCCGGCGCCGGCACGCAGCGCCTGTTTGCCGATGGCCGCTACGCCCATGCCGACGGCCTGGCCCGCTTTGTCGCCACGCCGCCGCGCTCGCCGGCCCACGCGCCCGACGACGATTTCCCGCTGATCCTCAACACCGGCCGCGTGCGCGACCAGTGGCACACCATGACGCGCACCGGCAAGTCGGCCAAGCTGGCCGACCACCTGCCCGAGCCCTTCGTCGACATGCACCCGCAGGACGCGCTGCTGTCCGGCGTGGGCGAAGGCAAGCTCGCGCGCGTCAGCACGCGCTGGGGCGCGATGGTGGCACGCGTGCGCCATGGCGGTGGCATCCCGCGCGGCAGCGTGTTCGTGCCGATCCACTGGAACGGCCAGTTCAGCTCCGACGCACGCGTCGGCGCGCTGGTCAATCCTGTGGTCGATCCCGTTTCCGGCGAGCCCGAATTCAAGCACACGCCGGTACGCGTGGAGCCATTCGGCGTGAACTGGCATGGCTTCGTGCTGAGCCGCGGCGCGCTGCCCGCCGAAGCGCTGACCTACTGGACGCGCGTGCAGGGCCGACAGTTCCAGCGCTATGAATTCGCCGGCCGCGACACCGTGGCCGACCGCACCGCCTGGGCCCGAGCGCTGCTCGGCGTGACCGACCCGGACGCCGACTGGCTCGAGTACGAGGACCGCACCGCCGGCGTCTACCATGCGGGCTATGTCGTCAACGACCGGCTTGAAGCGTGCGTCTACGTGTCGACGCGGCCCGAGCTGCCCTCGCGCGCGTGGCTCGCCGGCCTGTTCGGCCGCGAGCAGCTGGAAGACGCCGACCGCATCGGCCTGCTGCTCGGCCAGCCGATGGAGAAAGGCGCCGACACCGGCCCGACGGTGTGCTCGTGCTTTGGCGTGGGCCGCAACACCATCTGCGACGCCGTGCGCAAGCACGACCTGAAGACGCCTGCGGAGATCACCGCCTGCGTCAAGGCCGGCGGCAACTGCGGCTCGTGCGTGCCGGAACTGAAAAAGCTGCTGGTGGAAGTGCGCGTGGCCGAAGTCGCCTGAGCGGTGCGGTAGCGAGGCAACTGGGTTAGCAGCCAGCCGGCCTGATCTTTCATCAGGGATTAGGCACCCTTCACGAGAACCAGATTGTGGTCGCCGCGGCATGCCCCCATGCTAGCCGCGCACCCCCCGACAAGCCGCCCCGGACTCACGGTGCGGCACCAATCTGGAGACAGCATGAAGGATGCGAAGGATTTGCACGCCGCGCCACGATGGCTGGCGGGCGTGATGGTGATGGCTTCGGCGCTAGCTGGCACAAGCGGCGCGGCGGCGGCTGACGCCTACCCCGGCAAGCCGATCACGCTGGTCGTCCCCTACTCCGCCGGCGGCCCGACCGATGTCGTGGCACGCACACTGGCGCAGGCGATGTCGCAGGATCTCGGCCAGAGCGTGGTGGTGGAAAACCGCACCGGCGCCGGCGGCACTGTGGCTGCCGCCTTTGTCGCCCGCGCACAGGCGGACGGCTATACGCTGCTGATCCACCATAACGGCATGGCGACCGCGCCGGCACTGTACAAGAAGCTGTCCTACGCGCCGCTGAAGGATTTCGAGTATGTCGGCCAGGTGGCGGACGTGCCGATGACCCTGATGGGCCGCAAGGACCTGCCAGCCAAGACCGTACCGGAACTGATCCGCTACGTGACGCAGAACAAGGACAAGGTGTCGCTGGCCAATGCCGGGTTGGGCGCCGTATCGCAGCTATGCGGCGTGCTGTTCGAGCAATCGGTCCACGTAAAGCTCAATGCGATCCCTTACCAGGGCGCCGGCCCCGCGCTGACCGCGCTGCTGGGCGGCCAGGTCGACCTGCTGTGCGACCAGACCACGGCCACGCTGCCGCATATCCAGGCCGACCGCGTACGCCTGTTCGGCGTGACCACGCCGGCGCGGATCAAGGCGCTGCCCAGTGCGCCAACGCTGCAGGAAGGCGGTCTCAAGGGCTTTGACGTCAAGGTCTGGCATGGCATCTACGCGCCCAAGGGCACGTCGCCCGCTGTGGTGGCGCGGCTGACCAAGGCCCTACAGAAGGGGCTGCAAGATCCCGTGGTGATCAAGAAGCTCGATGGCCTGGGCGCGGAAATCGTGCCGATCGACAAGCAGACGCCGGAAGGCCTGCGCACGCTGCTCAAGGCCGAGAGCGACAAGTGGCAGCCGCTACTGAAGTCGATGCAGATCGAAGCCGACTAAGCTTCTTGTCGGTCATGCCGCCGGTGCCAGGCACCGGTGGCCCTAATTGCTGGCATTACGTTATAGAATCATCCCCGACTTCTCCGGCGATCGTTCTGAATTGCCCATTCTCGCAGTAGCCGGTGCCAGCTCGCACCGCCTCTTCGCGCCCGACTCAGCGGCGCATTCATTTTCCGGATTTACCCACTGTTAGGCGGTAATGCCGTCTTGTTGCGTCGCGTTTTGCGCGTCTCGGCCGGTATCGCCACGTCCCCTCAATGTTGAAGTCCGAGGAGGCTTCCCCATGCCATCTCCCTGCCTGCTGCCCGTGCTTGCCCTCGCCGTGTGCATGGTCGGCGCTGCCGAATTCATGCTGTCACCGATGCTGGCGCCACTTGCAGGCGCCTTTGCCACCACCCCGGCTCGCGCATCGGGACTGGTATCTGCCTATGCCCTTTCCTATGCCGTCGCCGCGCCGCTGATAGGCTGGTTCTCCGATCGTGCCGGTCGGCGCCGCGTGCTGCTGGCTGCATTGCTGCTGTTCGCGCTGGATGGCATCGTCCTTACGCTCGCGCCTACGCTGCATGTCGCCATGGCACTGCGTATCCTCGGCGGACTCACCGCCGCGGCCACGATTCCCACAGTCTTTGCATTGATCGCAGATCTGGTTCCCCCGGCGCGACAGGCCGGCGCCATGGGCAGCGTCATGCTGGGCATGACCGCTGGCATTGCCGCAGGCCCGGCAGTGGCTGGGGTGCTGGCCGATGGATTGGGCTGGCGCGCACCTTTCCTTGTCACTGCCGGTGGTTGCCTGGCCGCATTTCTTGCCGGCTGCCACGTACTTCCGTGCAATCTGCCGCGCAGCGGCGATTCCCAGGAAAAACTCAGGAACACCGCGACATCTTCAGGCATCTTGCTGCCATTGATCGCGAAAGGCGCCTGGAATGGAAGCGCCGTGGCGGGCTATGTACTGGCGGGGGAAGTGCTGCGACTGCGTTACGGGCTCGGCGTGGCCGGTGTCGGCGCGGCACTGTCAGTGTTCGGCCTCGGCCTGGGCGTCGGCAATCTGCTGGCAGGGCGTGCCAGCCAGTGCTTCGTGCGCGAGGAAAGTGTTCTGATGGTAGCCACCGCGCTTGTCGCCGTGGCGATGACCCTGTTCACGACAGCCATCCTGGGGTTGCCCGGGTCGCTTGGCTGCCTGCTGGCATGGGGCGCGGCACTCGGCATCGCGGCACCATCGAGCACCGCCATACTGGCTCGGCGGGCTGCGACGGCAAAGGGACAGGTCCTGGCCGTCTCGGAAAGCATCAACAACCTGGCTGTGCTGATGCTGATACCGATCGCGGCCGGCTCACTGGCAGTGCACGGCACCGTCCCAGCCGCATTGCTGGTTGGAGGCTGCTGCCTGGCCGGCGTTGCACTGACTGTCGCGGACCGGCGGATGACGGCATGAGGTGGCGCGGGTGCGATATTCCGCCGCGCCAAAGCAAAAACCCCCAGCCTTTTGGGGCTGGGGGTTCTGCGGTATAAGAGCCTGGCGATGACCTACTT
>NZ_JBYSYC010000073.1:0-23870 GCF_058782875.1 Cupriavidus sp. FW305-F7
CACGAAAGAAGAGAAGAAAGAAAGCGAAACGACAACAATTCGTCAGGTAACATTCCTTCGTGAGGCAACACGGCCGGACAAAATGATTGTCGCCGCCCAGACATTCATTCTTGACGCTGTTTCCGATCAACCCCTCAATGCTCGCAAAGTACCGCGAGGCGTTCAAACCGAGCCGAGCCAAGGACGATCCCACCGATGCAGAGTTGGCACTTGACCTTTTGCTTCGTCATCCTGATCGGTTCAGTGCACTTAATCCGCAGAGCGCTGATATGCGCTCTTTGCTGAGCTTGATTGAGCAGCGTCGCGAACTGGTCGGCGATAAGATTCGATTCACCAACCGACTGACCCATGCTCTGAAGCAGTACTATCCTCAAGCCTTGGAATGGTTTGAGGACATTGACACCATACAGTTCTGTGATTTCCTCACTCGCTGGCCCACGCTGCCAGCAGCCAAACGCGCGCGGAGGACGACCCTCGAAGACTTCTTCCATGCGCACAACTGTCGACGGGCCCAACTAATCGAGAGGCGTTTGGCGTCTATCCGGGGTGCTATGCCTATGACGGACGATCCCGGCGTTGTCGCACCCAATCGCTTGCTCGCGTTGATGTTGGTAGCTCAGCTACGGAAAGTGCTCGCAGCGATCGACGTGTTCGACAAGGAGATTGCGAGGATCGCACGCACACTGCCTGACTTCGACCTATTTGATAGTTTGCCTGGCGCCGGGCCGCATTTGACGCCGCGGCTGCTAGCCGCGTTTGGTGAGCAACGTGATCGCTACAACGGGGCGGAGGAACTGCAGAAGTACTCCGGCATTGCGCCAGTCACTGAGCGCAGCGGTAAGAAGCGCTGGGTGCATTGGCGCTGGCAATGCCCGACTTTCCTGCGGCAGACATTCGTCGAATGGGCGGGACAGACCATCAACAAATCGTCCTGGGCTGGGGCCTACTACCGCCAACAGCGGGCCAAGGGCAGTTCGTACCAAGCCGCCGTCCGCGCACTAGCATTCAAATGGATACGTATCCTGTACCGCTGCTGGCAGACAGGAACCAGGTACGACGAAGACCTGTACCTCAACGCCTTGAAGAGGCGTGGTTCGCCACTCATTGGGCAATGCGGCCCACGATCTTGAGCGAATGGGTTTCGATGGCCGGCACCGGTGGCTCTTCGCCCACGTGCAGGAACAGGTCCAGCACCGAGGCGCCCAGCGCCGTGCCCGCGGGCGGCAGGACCCAGTCCATGGTGGCGAGCTCGTGCCAGTCCAGCGCGCGCTTGCCCAGATGCCGAACATCCGTCACTCCACACCACAGGAGCCCCCTTGATGCCTGTCATCGATGTTCACACCCACATCTTCACAAAACCTTGGCTGGAGCTGCTCAAGCGCAAGGGCGGCCTCTACAACATCCAGCAGCGCCCCGACGGCCAGCACGAGGTATTCCGTGGCGACACGCCCGTGGTCATCCCACAGAAGGGGCACTTCGACTACGATCTACGCATCCAGCACATGGACGCGGCCGGCATCGACATCTCAGTCATGTCGCTGACTTGCCCCAATGTGTTCTGGGGCGACGAGGAAACCAGCTGCGAAGCGGCGCGTGAATCCAACGATTCGCTGGCGCAGGCGCAGGCGGCTCACCCGAGCCGGCTGCGCTGGTTCACCTCGCTGCCGTGGGAATACCCGCAGCGCGCGCTCGACGAGCTCAAGCGCACCTGCGACAACGGTGCGAGCGGCGTCATGGTGCTAGCCAACATCGCCGGCCGCAGCCTGACCGACCCGGCCTTCGCACCCATCTGGGCCGAAATCGACCGTCGCGCGCTGCCGGTGCTGGTGCACCCCACCGATCCGCCGGGCGCCGACCTGATGGACATGACCAAGTTCGACCTGAGCTGGTCCGTGGGCTTCATGTTCGACACCACGCTCGCCATCACGCGCATGATCTTCGAGGGCTTCTTCGACCAATACCCCAACCTCAAGATCATCGCCTCGCATGCGGGTGGCGCGTTGCCCTACCTGGCCGGCCGTTTCGGGAAGGGCCACGAGGTCGAGATCCCCCAGCGGCGCAAGATGCAGCGCACGCCCATCGACTACCTGCGCCACATCCACTACGACTGCATCTCGTACAGTCCGGCTTCGCTGGAGTTCCTGATCTCCGTCGTCGGCGCCGACCGCGTGATGTTCGGCACAGACTGGCCGCACCAGGTTCACGACACGCGCGGGTCCTTCGCCAATACCGAGCGGCTGTCCGCCGCGCAGCGCGACGCCGTGCGTTCGGGCAATGCCAAGCGAGTATTCGGCTTCTGATCGACTTCGGCTGACCAAGGAGACTCATCACCATGATGAAGCGACGCGTTTTCAATCGGGTTGCAACCATGGCGCTGGCCGCCGTGCTGCCCATGGGCGCCCTCGCCCAGGACAAGCCGCCCCTCAAGCTGCTGGTCGGCTTCGCGCCCGGCGGCTCGGTCGATGTCGTGGCGCGGCTGCTGGCCGAGCGCCTGCGCCTGCCGCTCGGCCAGCAGGTGGTCGTCGAGAACAAGCCCGGAGCTGGCGGTCGGCTGGTGCTTGGGGAAGTAAAGCGCGCGCCGGCCGACGGCAACACGCTGGTAATTTCGCCCAGCGGCGCGTTGGTGATTTCGCCATGGCTCTATAACCTCAACTACGACCCGGTGAAGGACTTCACGCCCATCGCGCGTGTGGTGACCTTCGACTTTGCGGTGACGGCGGGTCCGGTGGCGCCGTCCGGTGACATCCGCGCGGTGCTGAACTGGCTCAAGGCCAACCCGGCCCGCGCCAACTACGGCACTTCGGGCGCGGGTACCGTGCCCCACTTTGCGGGCGTGCTGCTGTCGCAGGCCTCAGGCGTGCCGCTCACGCACGTGGCCTACAAGGGCGGCGCGCCGGCGGTGTCCGATCTGCTGGGCGGACAGATTCCTATCATGGTGGACACGATATCGGAGACCATCGAGCATCACCGCGCGGGCCGCCTGCGCATCCTCGCGGTCACGGGTAACGCGCGATCGCCGGCGCTGCCCGACGTGCCCACGCTCAAGGAGTCCGGAATCGATGCCACAGCGGAGGCCTTCGTCGGCCTGTTCGCCCCGGCAGGCCTGCCGGCCGATAAGGTCAAGCGCCTGTCCGACGCGATCGCCGAAGTGCTCAAGGCGCCCGATCTCCAGGCGCGCGTCCGCGAGATCGGCCCGAATGCGAACTACGCCGGCCCGCAGCAACTCGGCGAGACCCAGGTCGCCGAGCTCAGGCGCTGGGAACGGCCCATCAAAGCATCGGGCTACAAGGCCGAGTGACGTTGCCGTCGACGCGGTGCTGCAGTTGTGCGAGCGCGAGGAAGAGGGCCGCCAGGCGCGAGTACCGCTCGGCGCTGACGAGAGACATGCCAGAGGAAATTCGCTCGGTGCTACTGCGTCAGTACGAGGGCATGCAGAATTATCACGAACGCATCCACGCCATGCGTGGCATGCAGATTCACTGACGCGCCGAATCACGCCTGATTGACCCGATCGCACCAGGCGGGCCGGAAGCCGGGAAGCTGCCGGCCCGCTTCTTATTTCGACGCTGGGTAGTGCCTCAGGCGGCCCGGCGAACCTCCGCCGCCACCCCGGCCAGCATGAGGTCGAGGTTCTGCACTGCCGCCCCCGAAGCACCCTTGCCGAGGTTGTCGAACACCGCTGCCAACAGCACCTGCCCGTGCTCGCGGTTGGCGAACACGCCCAGGCGCAGGGCGTTGGTGCCGTTCAGTGCCTGCGGGTCGAGGTGAGTGGCGGCGGCCGATTCGGCTAGCGGCATCACCTCGACATGGCGGGCGCCGGCGTAGTGGTCGAGCAGGCAGGCGTGCAGCCTGCCGACGTCCGTGCCGGATGCCAGCAGGTCCAACTCCAGCGCCACCGTCAGTACGATACCTTGCCGGAAGGCGCCGTAGGCCGGCACGAAGGCGGGGCGCCGTGCCAGGCCCGCGTGCTGCTGGATTTCAGGCGTGTGCTTGTGCGCCAGGCCCAGGCCATAGACCTGGAAGGGCAGGGCCCGGGTGGCCTGCGGTCCCTCGTAGGTATCGACGGCGGTGCGGCCGCCACCCGAATAGCCCGACACCGCGTGGATGGCGAGGGGGTAGTCGTGCGGCAGCAGGCCGGCCTCCACCAAGGGGCGCAGCAGGCCGATCGCCCCGGTGGGATAGCAGCCCGGATTGCTGACGCGCAGCGCGCCCGCGATGCGCTGCGCCTGGCCGGCGGCCATCTCCGGAAAGCCGTAGGTCCAGCCGGGCTGCGTGCGGTGTGCCGAACTGGAGTCGATCACACGCACTGCAGGGTTGACGATGGACGTCACCGCCTCGCGTGCGGCGGAGTCCGGCAGGCACAGGATGGCGATGTCGCAGCCGTTGATGGCGTCGGCGCGCGCGCGCGCATCCTTGCGCTGGCCGGCGGGCAGTGTCAGCAGGCGCAGATCGTCGCGTCCGCGGAGGCGTTCGTGGATCTGCAGGCCGGTGGTGCCCTGGTCGCCGTCGATGAAAACAAGAGGGTAGCGCATGGGATGGATCCTTGGACGTGGCGTGAAAGTGGCGGCCCCGGCCGGTGCAGCATCAGCTCTGCGTTGGTGCGGCCGGTTACAGGAAGCGCCATCTTGCGCCACCGGATAGAATCGAAGAAGTTGAATTTCATGACGATGAAATTCATGTTTCCTGAACGATATCCTCGTCAGCAGATACGCCCTTAACCGGAGTTCCGCCCCATGCGCGAGATCAGCCTGGACCGCCTGCGTACCCTCGTCGCCATCGCCGATCTGGGTTCCTTCGCCGAAGCTGCGCGCGCGTTGCACTTGGCTCCGCCCACCGTCAGCCTTCACATTGCCGAGCTGGAAGCCCGCGTCGGTGCGGTACTGCTGACGCGTAGGCGCGGCGAGGTGCGTCCGTCGTCCATTGGCGAGACACTGGTCGATCGCGCCCGCCGCCTGCTGGCCGATGCCGACCTTGCGCTGGACGACGTGCAGCGTCAGGTGCAGGGGTTGACCGGCCGCGTGCGCCTCGGCGCCTCGACCGGGGCCATCGCCCACCTGCTGCCGCAGGCGCTGGCCATGCTGGCGGAGCGGCATCCCGATATCGACGTGCAGGTGGCCGTGCTTACCTCGCAGGAGACGCTGGCGCGGCTGGCCGCCGGCACGCTGGAGGTCGGTCTGGTGGCACTACCACAGGCGCGCGTGGCGGGGCTGACCATCCGCCCTTGGCGGCGCGATCCGGTACGGGCTTTCCTGCCAGCGAGTTGGCCCTGCCCGGCGCGCATCACGCCGGCCTGGCTGGCAACGCGCCCGCTGATCCTGAATGACGGCACCACGCGCCTGTCGCGCCTGACCGCCGAGTGGTTCGCCAGCGGTGGCCACAGGCCGGCGCCGCGTATTCAGCTCAACTACAACGACGCCATCAAGAGCCTGGTGGCGGCCGGCTATGGCGCGGCCCTGCTGCCACACGAGGTCACCACGCCGGCGCCGGATGCGCGCGTAGTGATGCGGCCGCTGCGGCCGGCGTTGTGGCGGCGACTGGGGTTGGCGCACAGCGGGGAACGGGTAGAACGTGCCACGGAATACGTACTGGAGGCCCTGTGGGCGCTGCGGGCGGGGTAGCGCCATTGGCCTGCGCTATCGGTGCTGCGGCGCCGAGGGTAGGCGTGCAGCCAGCCTGGGCTGCTAGCGACGGGCGGCATAAGCGCCGTGCCGTTTCGGACTAGAATCCTCTGAGGAGGTGTCAGTCATGTCCGCTATCAAGCGCATCGATCCGGGCCATTCCGCCTATCAGGCCGCGCCGCACAGGACGACCCGCTACCCTGCGGAGCACGTCACGTTGACGGCTGACTCCAGGAAGAGGCTGCGCCCCAGTGTGCCGCATCGAAAGGTCGGGCGCGGCAAGGTCGGCGTCGGCGGCAAGTAGGCACCTGCAACCGTCGCTGAAAGCGAACAGGATGTCGTCGATGGCGGCATCGCCGTTGCCGTGGTGATCTGCCCGGGAGCCGATCCAATAGGGCGTGACAAGCCATCACACCGGACGCAACGCCTGCAGCATGATGTCGGCCAGGCGTTGTGATACCTCGGACGCGGGCCCCGGCGCGCGCAGCAGCATCAGGGGCATCTTGCCGAGCGGCGGCAATCCTTCGGCAGCCCCAAGCTGCCGCAGCGATGCCGGCAAGCCGTAGGGCGTGCGGACTACCAACCCAAGTCCGGCTGCCGCTGCGGCCCACAGGCCGCCAAGGTTGGGGCTGGTGAACGAGACGCGCCAGGGAATTCCGGCGCGGTCCAATGCCGCCGTGGCGGCATCGTGGAAATGGCAGGGCCGGTCGAACGCCGCCAGTGGTATCGGCTCGCCAGGTACGATGTGCCACGGCAGCGCAGCCGGTCCGACCCAGCACATCGGTGGTTCGCCGACCACGGCGATATCGGCGCCGGGTTCTCTTGCCGTCCGAGCGCCATCCGCGCTACCCCAGACCAGCGCGAGATCCAGCGTCCGCGCCTGGATGCGGGCGAACAAATCGTGATTGCGCGCCACCATGGCTTCGACCCGGACCTTCGGATGTGCTCGCGCAAACCGCCCCAACACCTCTGGCAACATTGCCTCGCCGAACTCTTCCTGCAGTCCCAATCGCACGCCGCCGGACAGGTCCACCCCTCGCACGGCCGCGGCAGCTTCGTCGTTCAGGGCAACCATTCTGCGCGCGTAACCAAGCAGCAGACTCCCCGCCTCAGTGAGTTCCAGGGTCCTGCCGGCCTTGCGAAACAGCGGCGTGCCGGCCATGTCCTCGAGCTTGTGAATCTGCGCACTGACGGCCGAAGTGGAGCGGCCGACCTGCTCTGCAGCGCGCGCGAAGCTGCCGAGGTCGATGCCGGCGATCAAGCTGCGCAGCGCGGCAATATCAAGATTCGACGCCATGGCAATCGTGCGGAAAAACGAAACAATTGGTCCAAAACTTTCTGATTTTCAAGACGAATATTGGTTGCAATACTGACGCTCTGTCAACTGCCTTATCGGAGGGCCGTCGTGGCCGAGTCCGTCTGTTTTCCCCGCCCTGGTGGTAATTCCCTCGCCGCCTCCGCCGCTTCGCATCGCTGGAAAGTGTTGGGCGTCGGCGTTGCCGCGAACGCCAGCTTCATCGCTGCAGCCAACGGTTTGCCCGCCACCGCGGTGTGGCTGCGCAGCGCCTATCAGATCGACAACGGGGGGCTTGGCCTGCTGCTTGGTGCGTTGGGCATCGGCGCCGCGTTGTCCGAACTGCCATGGGGCGCAGCGGCCGACCGGTGGGGCGACCGTCGCGTCCTGCTGTACGGGCTCGGCGCGACCGCTGTCATACTGGCCGTGATGGCACTGTTTCTGGCCCCAAGGCCGGATCGCGTGCCGCCCTTGCCGGTGGCGATGGCCTGCATGGCGCTGCTGGGACTGGCGGGCGGCAGCGTCAACGGGGCCAGCGGGCGGGCGGTGATGCGATGGTTCGCCGAAGGCGAGCGCGGCCTGGCGATGAGTATCCGCCAGACGGCGGTGCCCCTGGGCGGCGCGCTAGGAGCGCTCGTGTTGCCGTGGCTGGCTTTTGCCATGGGCTTTCGCTGGGTGTACGCAGTCCTGGCCGCGCTCTGCTTTGCCTCTGCCTGGCTGACTTGGCGATGGCTGCACGAACCCACGCATCTCGCTTCCCCCACGTCGGCACAACGCCATGCGCACGACAATGCCAGCCCGTTGCGCAGCCTGCGGGTCTGGTGCATTGCCGTGGCCATCGGCATCCTGTGCGCACCCCAATTCGCGGTTTTGAGCTTCGCCTCGGTGTTCCTGCACGATGCGGCCCATGTGGGTGTGTCGGGCATCGCCGCCACCCTTTGCGCTGTGCAGCTTGGCGCGATGGCGATGCGGATCTGGAGCGGCCGCCATACCGATCGGCGTGGCAACCGCCGTGTATGGCTGCGCCATTGCACGCTGATCGCCGCGCTGATGTTCGTGCCGCTGGCCCTCTGCGCGGCGGTCGGGCAGAGTGTTCCTGCGACGCTGACCATGGTCGCGGTCGTGCTGGCTGGCATCGCGGTTTCGGCCTGGCATGGGGTTGCCTACACCGAACTGGCGACGCAGGCGGGCGCGGAGCGGGCGGGTACGGCCCTCGGCCTGGCCAATACGCTGGTCTTTGCCGCGTACTTCGCTGCCCCTGCGGCGATTCCGCTACTGCTCGATCGCGGCGGCTGGGCCGGCGTCTGGCTCCTGGCGGGGGCCTGCGCGGCGACGGCGTGGCCGCTTTTTCCCCGGGCTGGCGATCGTCCCAGCAACTGACCGACGTTTCCAGTCACTGCTTCAACCGGCGAGCAGCTTCCCATTTATAAGCATGTGCAGGGTTCTGACAAGGAGAACCACGATCGCGATGCTCAGCATGGCGAGGAGGAGGATCGCAATCACCGTCACGGGCCAGGCCTGGGCGAACATCGAGTATTTCAGCGCGGCACTCGCGAGGGCCGCCATCGGAAAGCTGATGGCCCACCAACCGGAAGCGAACGGAATTCCCTTGCGAAAGACTTTAGGCGCCAGCGTAAGGAATATGAAGAGGCCGAAGTAGAACAGCAAGCCGGAGAAAGTGTCGACGCGTTGCGTAAAGTTGGTGTAGGCGAGAAAGCCCACTTCGAAGGGTGCCATCAGGATCAACAGGGAAGGAACCATGCCGGCGGGCAGGGGCTCGTGATGAATCATTCGCGACATGATCATCGTAAAGAACAAGAGGGCAATCATTGTCCCAACGGCCAGTGCGAACATGTTGACTTCATGGGCCCACGGCATTGGCATGCTTCCACCTGCAACCGCGATATCCAAAGTGGCGACCCCGGGGATAAACCAGGCAGGAACCGCGTGTGCAGCGTCAATCTTGCCCTGCAGCAGCCGGCTCGCAATCGTGAAACAGAGCGCGATCGTCGCAATTGTGCCCACTATCCAGATGACTTCGGCGAGCGGCTGGCTAAGTTGAGCAACGACCGAGGAGAGCAGCAGGATAGCGATCGTGATCGTGCCGAAGAAGTTGCCAGCGACGGGATGTCGGAACTCGCCGCGGACCGCGTCCGGATGTTGGGTTGCCTTGACGAGATACCCCGCGCTCAGCGCCAGGAACACGACGATAGCGAGGATCCCGGCTGCCGCGGATATCAGTGGCGTTACCCCAAATTCCTGGCTGGCCTGGCGCCACGCGATCGAGAGCCCGGCAATGCCCATCACGGACGCAAACAGGTTGACGGGCAAGTTTTTGATGGAAGCGTTCCGTTGCAAAGCCTGCGGTTGGGTACTCGATAGTGTTGACACAGCACATTCTCCAGACTCTCGACGCGTTCGCCGAGGAATGCCTGGATAGTAGGCGCTCCCACCCAGAAAGATAATCTGCCATCATCAAGAATCACCCTCCCAAAAAATGAGAACGTGGCCGATCGTTTCGAATCCATGTCGATTCTGGTGGCCGTGGTCGACGCAGGCAGTTTTTCTGCAGCTGCCCGGCAGCTCGAGATTCCGCTTGCAACGGTCAGCCGCAAGGTCGCAGAACTGGAGTCACACCTGAAAACCCGACTCCTGCATCGCTCCACCCGGCAACTTGCGCTCACAGAAGCCGGACAGTCCTATGTCGCCGCGTGCCGGCGCATTCTCGATGAAGTTGGAGAAGCAGAGCGTGCCGCATCGGGGGAATACGCGGCGCCTAAAGGTGAACTTGTCATGACGGCGCCCATTGTCTTCGGACGCTTGCACTTGTTGCCGGTGGTCGCGGAATTCCTCAAGACTTACCCGGACATCGATGTGCGGATGGTGCTGACCGACCGTGTGATGCATCTTCTTGAAGAGCAAGTCGACGTCGCAGTGCGGATCGCTGAACTACCCGACAGCAGTTTCATAGCGACGCGGATTGGCACAACGCGTCGGGTGGTATGCGCGAGCCCAGCCTACTTCGATGAACATGGCACGCCGACGAACCCCCTTGAGCTAACCGGCCATGCATGCATCACCATGGATCAGATTGCATCCAGGCAAGTCTGGACTTTCCTGTCCGGCAAGGCGGAGGTGGAGGTGCCCATCCGCTCGCGGCTTGTCGTGAGCACTGCCGAAGCCGCAATCGACGCGGCGGTGGCCGGGGTCGGCCTCACTCGCGTGCTGTCCTACCAGATGGCGGACGCGATCCGTGCCGGTGCGGTCAAGACCACGCTCGAAGCGTTCGAGCCAGCGCCGTGGCCCATCAGCCTGGTTCACCCTGGACAGGGGATTCTGCCGCTGAAGTTGCGCGCATTTCTTGATTTCGCCGGGCCACGATTGAAGGCTCGGTTGAAGGAACTAGGCGTCTAATGGGCTTATGCTTTGCTCGGGGCCCGCAGATATCCAGGTCACCGCCTCGGGCGTACCGAGCCGGGCACGCCAGGGCATGGACGGCGAGTTGTCACGAGCGACCGGTAGATCCACCGACTACTATTAGACGTCGACAACTTGGTAACGAAGACGAACGTCCGATTGGTGCTTCAGGAGACGACCGCTGAGCCGGCACGCCCGTATCTACCGGTAGCCTAGTGTGAGGCTCGCATGGATGAGGCAGGACGCATGCAAGGTTCGATCGAACTGTATGGAGCATTGACTGGCAACTGTATCCGTGCCGCGATCGCGCTTGACGAGGCGGACATCCCCTATACGGTCACGCGGGTCAATCTGGCTGCGGGTGAACAGCGCAGCGAGCAACATCGTGTCCTGAATGCTTTCGGCAAGGTTCCGGTACTTGTCGAGTACCGGAACGGCGGCAATTTCGTGTTGACGCAGTCGAATGCCATCATGCTGTTTGCGGCCGAGCGCTCCAGGAACAAGCTCCTGCCCGCCGATCCGGTGGCACGCGCCAAGGTCTATGAGCGTTTTTTCTATTTTCTGACTGACGTGATCGCGGTAAGTCACTGTGCGTTCCGGCTTGAGCAGATCGGCGCAGGCGCTCACGCCTCGCACATCCATGAACTGGCAAGAGCCTCACTCATCGAAGCGGAGCAATTCCTGACGTCGACAGAGTTCATGGCTGGCGATACGTTTTCGCTTGCCGACATTGCGGCATTCACCATCGCAAGTACCTTCAGCGGCAATATTCAGTGGTCGGATCACCCGGCCCTTATGCGGTGGTTTCAGACAGCCGCACAACGTCCCGCCGTAGTGAAGGGACTGAAGGCATTCGAATAAGGATTCACTTGCGGCCCTATCTTCCTGCCCGCGGCGCAGCAGAAGCGCCGCAGGGGTAACTTTTTTCTGCCGAAAAGTCCACCGGCACCCCGCAATTCTCTTCCTTGACTTCCATTTAGATGTTACATACCATCTAAATAAGATGGTTAGCGACCACACACAAAGGTACGGAGAAAGGTGATGCGGAAATCAAAGGTTGAAACAGCGGATACCCGCCGACGCATTGTGGAGGTCGCGGCGCGAGAGTTCCGGATCCATGGCATCCAGGCGACGGGATTGAACAACGTGATGTCGCCGTTAGGCCTCACGCAGGGCGGTTTTTATCGGCATTTCTCTTCGAAGGATCAACTGATCGCAGAAGCGTGTTCCCAGGCGATGACCGAGGTCATCGACGGGCTGGAAGCCGCCGCGCGAGATAGCGATGCGGACAACGGATTTGCCGCCGTCGTCAATGCCTATGTGTCTGAGCACCACCGCGACACACGGACAGGCGGATGTCCGCTGGCGGCTATGGGGAGCGAACTCGCCAGGGCTGATGCGCAGACGCGGGCGGCAGCCACGCAAGGTTTTGAAGAGCTGGTCGATGTACTGGCGAAGCGAATGGACGGCAAGTCGCCAAAGGCGGCAAGGTCCTCGGCTGTGTTCGCAGCGGCGGCCATGATTGGGGCCGTAACGATGTCAAGAGTCGTTGAAGATTCCGACGCTTCAGCGGCGATTCTGGAGGATGTGAAGCAGCACCTCGGGGCGATGTAAACCTGTCGGACACATTCACAGATTGGGGCAATACATGGAACGGCGCAAATATCTCATCACTGGCGCCACCGGCAAGACCGGGATCTACACCACCCGATTTCTGCTCAACGCTGGGCACGCGGTTCGCGCGTTCGTACACCAGGAAGATGAGCGCAGCGCTGCGCTGCGCAATGAAGGCGCCGAGATCTTCGTGGGTGACCTTCTCGAGCATGACGACGTGATTCGCGCCATGGAAGGCGTTGCGGGAGCGTATCTCTGCTATCCGGTTCGCCCGGGCTACATTCAGGCCACCTCATACTTTGCCGATGCCGCAAAGCGCGCCGGCGTAGACGTCGTCATCGAGATGTCGCAAATCTCGGCGCGGGACGATTCGGAGAGCCATGCCGCCCGCGACCACTGGATCGCCGAGCGCGTGCTCGACTGGTCCGGTGTGCCGGCCGTCCATATTCGCCCGACCTACTTCTCCGAATGGCTGACTTTTCCGTGGGTACTCGACCCTCTCGTGCAGGAAGGAAAGATCACGTTGCCCTATGGTGCCGGTCGTCATGCACCGATTGCCGCCGAGGACCAAGCCCGTCTGATCGCAAATATCCTTGCTGAGCCTTCGAATCATATCGGCAAGACCTACTCCCTCTTTGGTCCTGTCGAGCTGAACCAGCAAGAAATCGCCGATGAGATTGGCAAGGTGCTGGGACGCAAGATCACCTATGCGCCGTCGACCCTTGAGCAATATCGTGAGCATCTGGAGAAGTACAACCTGCCGGAATTCGTGATCCAGCATTTCCTGGCTACCGCGGTCGACTATCAGAACGGCATCTTCTCCGGTACTGACGGCGTCATCAAGGAGATCACGGGCAAGGCGCCGCAGACGGTCGCTGAATTTGTAGAGGCCAATCGCGAGGTCTTCGAAGCATAAACTCGACCCGGAGCTGGAGCCCACACAATCCATTCATTGTGTGGGCGCCTGCTCGCGCATGCGACGGGCTTCATCGCGCAGGAACTGCTGGTAATCGTCCAGATCGCCGTCGAAGGGCTCGACGCCGCCCTTGGTGACCAGCCAGAACTCGTCACATACGGCGCGCAGCAGGGCCCGGTCGTGACTGACCAGCATCACTGTGCCTTCGAATTCGTTGAGCGCCATGCCTAGCGCTTCGCGGGTGGCCAGGTCGAGGTGGTTGGTAGGCTCGTCGAGCAGCAGCAGGTTAGGACGCTGCCACACGATCATGCACAACACGAGCCGCGCCTTCTCGCCGCCGCTCATCGTGCTAACCGCCTGATGGACCATGTCGCCACTGAAGTTGAAGGTGCCGAGGAAGGTGCGAAGCGATTGTTCGGTGCCACTCTGGCCGGGAGCGCGCATGTGCGCCGGCGTGTCCTTGGCAAGGCGGATCATGTGTTCCATCGGCGTGTCGAGCGGGCGCAGCACGTCGAGTTCCTGCTGTGCGAAGTAGCCGATATTCAGGCCTTTGCCTTCGCTGATTTCGCCGGCAATCGGCGCCAGCGCGTGCGCCACCGTCTTCACCAGCGTGGACTTGCCTTGGCCGTTGGCACCGAGAATGCCGATGCGCTGCCCGGCCAGCACGGAACGGTTGATGCCCCGCACGATGACCGTGGGCGGCGTGCCCGGCAGCGCGCCGGTCGGCGCCGGGTAGCCGAAGCTCGCGTCCAGCATCGACAACAGCGGGTTCGGAACGTTGAGCGGCTCCTTGAACTCGAAGTTGAACTCTGCGTCGGCAAGTACCGGTGCGATCTTCTCCATGCGTTCGAGCGCCTTGACCCGGCTCTGCGCCTGCTTCGCCTTCGAGGCCTTGGCCTTGAAACGGTCGATGAATTTCTGCAGGTGGGCGATCTTGTCCGCCTGCTTGGCCATCGCGGCCTGCTGCAGTACGAGTTGCTCAGCGCGCATGTCTTCGAACTTGCTGTAGTTGCCGCCATAACGCACGAGCTTGGCGTTGTCGACGTGCACCGTCACCTGCGTCACCGCGTCGAGGAATTCGCGGTCGTGGCTGATCACTACCAGGGTTCCTTGATAGCGCTTGAGCCAGGCTTCCAGCCAGACCAGCGCGTCGAGGTCGAGGTGATTGGTCGGCTCGTCGAGCAGCAGCAGGTTCGACGGGCACATGAGCGCGCGTGCCAGTTGCAGTCGCATGCGCCAGCCGCCAGAGAAACTGTTGACCGGCTGACTAAGCTGCGCAGCACTGAAGCCAAGGCCGAGGATCAGCGCTTGGGCACGTGCGGGGGCATCGTGCGCACCGGCGTCGTGCAGGTCCATGTAGGCGTGCGCCATGCGCATACCGTCGTCGCTGACCTCGGCGGCGGCTACTTCGGCCTGCGCGGCCAACAGCACGGTATCCCCCTCGACTACGAAGTCGGTCGCGCTCTGCTCGGTCTCCGGCATCTCCTGCGCGACCTGGCCCATCTTCCATGCAGCGGGAATCGAGAACTCGCCGCTGTCTTCGTGCAGCGTGCCGTTGAGAAGGCCGAAGAAGGATGACTTGCCGGCGCCATTTCGGCCGACAAGGCCAATCTTTTCGCCGGGGTTGAAGGTGACGGACGCGCGGTCGAGTACGACATTGACGCCGCGACGCAGCGTGACATTACGGACGGAAATCATAGGGAGCTACTTCAGAGAGGATTCGCATGATAGCCGACCGGACGTGCAGGGCTGTCTCTTTTTTTGGCCGCGCGCGTGAAGAGCCGTTTGCGCTTTGCGGCGCACACCGGCCACAAGGCGAGGCAGTCCCTGGCGCACCCGGCGTTCCGGCCGAGTACGGTGAAATCTGGCGGGTTCTGCGTGCGAAGTTCCCCCCGGCTATCGCCAGCCACAGTGCCGTTCAGGATTTCTACTTTGGGCCTGATTTCCTGCTGCGCCGCCACGACTATGAGCTAGAAGTGTCTGGTGGCTTGGCGGCGGCCCAGTATGTGCATGACTTCGTCGCAAGTGGATTTCCGGCCAGCAAAGAGCGGGTTGAGCGGCTCATGCGCGACAACGGCATCCGGGCCCGGCACAAACGGCGCTACAAGGTGACGACGGACTCGAAGCACAAGCTGCCCGTTGCAGAGAATCTACTGGCACGCAGCTTCACGCCGACGGCGCCGAACCAGGTGCTGGCGGAATATGGCATGCGCTGCTCGATGAGCCGCAAAGGAAATTGTCAGGACAACGCCCCTACGGAGAGCTTCTTCAATAGCCTGAAGAACGAGCGAGTACACGCCACGCGCTACCGAACGCACCAGGAAGCAATGGCGGACTTGTTCGAATACATCGAAGTGTTCTATAGCCGCAATCGCCGTCATTCATCGCTGGGCTTTGTATCACCGGTTCAGTTCCTGCAAAACTGGCTCAAGGCTCAACAGACCGAGGATGCGGCTGCATAACCGGCGGCCTCTGGAAGGCCAAAAACAGAGGGAAGCTCAGTTCAACTTGAAGCCTGCCGGCAGGAATACCGACGAATGGTGTATTGCTATGTATCAGGAATGGCAAGCGATACCTTCCCATACAACATCACCACAACGGTCGACCGGCGTGTGATGAAATGTGGAGACTGTCCTCAAACTGCGCGCGATCGCTCTGCATGGCCCGCGCATCGAGGCAACCCATCTGCGAAAAAGGATATGTCATGCGCTCCAACCTGAAATACCTTTCGACGGCCGCGATTGCGGCGACACTCTGCATTGGCGCATCCGCGCAAACAGCACAGGATGCCGTGCGGCCACCTGCCATTCTTCCGCTCAGCGGCGAGCCAGCGCCCAAGCTGATAGCGTACCCGGCACTTGCCGAGCCGCTTGCGCGCGGCGTAGTCATCGTCCAATTCCGGACGGAGAATTTCCGCGTCATGCCGGTATTTGGCAAGCCAGCAGTCGATATCTCGCCACGCATCGGGCATTTGCACGTAACAGTGGACGACGTTCGTGGCACTTGGGCACATACCAGTGAAGACCCGATCATCGTCGTCGGGCTCACGCCGGGGCCGCACAAGCTTCGGCTAGAGTTGGCTGATCCGAGCCACAAGATCCTGGCTACCGAGGTGGTCGCCGTCACGGTCCCAGATCTGAGAGTTTCGAAACCGCATGAGCATTGATGTATTGCGCGCCCGCCTCTCTCAGGCGGGCGCGCGGACTGCTTCAATGACGAATCTGCTTTAATTCACCTAACGTAAACTCTCAGCCGCGAGCTCCATCTCCATTGTTCTGATGGCGCTCAGGCCGAAACCGCCCCAGCGCCCTTGCAACGAAGATGCTTACGGGTTGCCAAGCCATGCATCGCGCTTTAGAGCCCGAGTCAGCGAGCACGCCAAGCGCACATGCGCGACCCATGGAATCCTGATGGGTGTTGACGGCGCCGCCGCATGCACTGCTGTGATTCCGCCACTTGGTGCCAGGATAGCGGCTGCTACTGTTTCGACGTCTTGTTGACGATTGATCCTGCCCATACCGGTGGCCGCCGTTCGCGCCAAGGACATGCCGCTTCCAATTGTGCGGCCAGACGGAACAGCGTGTCCTCCCGCCCGAAGCCAGACATAAAATGCGAGCCGATTGGCAGATCCGCTTGAGGGTCGATGGAAAGCGGCACTGACATTGCTGGCGTTCCCGTCACGTTCGATAACGCGGTAAACGGTGACTGGCTAAAAACGTGCGCGATCCAGCCAAGCCCATCGACCGATGTTTCCACCCGGTTGTATTCACCAATCCGAGGCGGAAGTCCGGGTAACGTCGGTGTCAGCAGAATGTCGTAGTCGCCGAAGAACCGACCCAGCGCCCGTGTGACCGTATTTCTGACCTGCAATGCCGACAGGAGCTCTACGGCGCCAATCTCAATGCCGTATCGATAGAGCGCGAGCGTTGCAGGTTCAAGGTGTTTTTCATCCACAGTTCGTCCGGTGGCTGCGGCAATGCCGTTGATCCGGAGCGCTGCGTTGGCAGCCCAGATTTTCGCGTTGCATTGCACAAAGGCGTCCCAGCTCACACCCAAGTCTGGCGCTACTTCATGGACATGATGACCCAAGGACTCGAGTGTCCTGGCCACCTTGCTCAAGGCATCAGCAACCCCCGTGTCAGCACGCGCGGCACTGAATGGATTCATCATGAACCCGATCTTCAGGTTTCCCGGCTGCTGCCGGATCTCCGACAGATAGCTGTCTTTGGGTGGGGCAATGTAGTAGGGCTCGCCCACGCCGCCGCCGTGGATGCCATCAAGCAGCGCTGCACTGTCGCGCACAGTTCGACTCACGGCAAAATGCACGCCCAGACCATTCCATACTTCGTCCACGTGGGGCCCGTTCGACACGCGTCCCCTGGTCGGCTTCAGACCGAACAGCCCGTTGCAGGAGGCCGGCACCCGTATCGATCCGCCTCCGTCCGTCGCATGCGCAATCGGAACGATACCGGCGGCCACCGCCGCTCCTGCACCGCCGCTCGATCCGCCCGCGCCATGCTGCAGACTCCAGGGATTTCTCGTCGGGCCGTACAGCACGGGTTCCGTCGTCGTGCTAACTGCCAGTTCCGGCATGGCAGTTCGCCCGAGCGTAATCAGGCCTGCCTGACGGAAGCTCGTCATCACGTACGAGTCTTCCTTTGCGACGGTTCCCATCGCCAGGCGACTGCACATTTCGCTCCTGCGTCCCTGCATGGTGACGCCGAGATCCTTGAGGAGAAACGGCACGCCGCCGAGCGGTCTCGGATCGGCGCTCACGATGCCAGCTGACTGTATCTCCACCTCTTCGGGCCAGTAATCGAGCACAGCATTTACCTGGGGATTGACGGCCTCGATGGCAGCCAATGCGGCTTGCGCCACTTCCATTGCGGTCACTTCTCGCGTGGCGATGAGATGATGCAGCCCCATGCCGTCAAGGGCGGTGTATTCGGCGAGCTTCATGTGGACGTTCTCATTCAGGGACATCGGGAGGGCGCGCATCGCAAGGGCTGCGCACCTGTCTGGTCTGACCGCAGGCAACGAAAGACGTTTGTCCCGCATGGCCCCCCGGGGACTTCATAGTCGAGTGCCTACAGGCATGTGTGATCAATGGCCAGAGGAGCTTACTTAGCTTGACCCACACTGGCCGGCAATGACTCGTGGCGAAGCGCAGTATCGCCCCCGGGCTTCAGCCGCAGGAACAGGATGATGAATGCACACATCAGCAACATCGCTGCCATCAGCAGGAACCCGGGGTAGATGCTGCCGGTCACGGATTTCGACCAGCCGATGATGCTTGGGCCGAAGAAGCCGCCAGACAGGCCAATCGTATTGATCAGGGCAATGGCTCCCGCTCGTGCGTTGCCCTTGATGTACGCGGGCGGGACGGCCCAGAAGACGATGTTGGCCATCCACATCAGGCCGGTGGCGACGCTAACGCATACCAGTGTCACTGCGAGATTGCCGTCGGCGAGGTACCAGCCAATGAAGCAAAGACTGCTTATGGCAGCCGGCAGGGCGATGTGGATTCGACGCTCCTGACGCCTGTCGGAGCTGCGGCCGCCGAAGAAGATGGCAAACGCCGCTGCCACATAAGGAATGGCCGCATACCAACCGAGGGTCTGTGTGCTGGTGACACCGGCGGATTTGATGATTGTCGGCAGCCAGAAGCTCAAGGCGTAGATCGGCGCGATGATGCACAGATAGGCTACCGCCAGGACATACACCTTGGGATCACGCAGTACCATGAGAAACGATTCGTGCCGCCGGTCTGCAGCCGTGTTCGTTTCCGCAGCCAGCGCGCGTTTCTCCGTGTCGTTGAGCCATTTCGCATTGGATGGATCATCGACCAGCAGAAAGTAGGCCGCGACGCCAAGCACGAGGGTGGGGGCGCCTTCAATGAGAAACATCCATTGCCAACCGGCGAGGCTGGCCGTACCGGCGAAAGCCGTCATGATCCACGCCGACAGCGGACCTCCAACAATTCCGCTGAAAGGACCCGCAAGCCAAACTATCGAAATTGCGCCGGCGATGCGGCTCGAACCATACCAGCGCGACAGGTAGAAGAGGACGCCCGGCGCGAAGCCGGCTTCGAAGACGCCCAGCAGAAAGCGCAGGGCGTAGAACACCGGAACGCTATTGACGAACACCATGCACATCGAGGTGATACCCCAGAGCACCATGATGCGGCTGAAGGTAAGCCGGGCGCCAACCCTGGGCAGCAAGAGATTGCTTGGCACCTCGAACAAGACATAGCCCACGAAAAATATTCCTGCCCCGATGCCGTAGGCGGCGTCGGAGAAGCCGAGGTCGCTCTGCATCTGAAGCTTCGCAAAGCCTACATTGACTCTGTCCAGATAAGCGAACATGAAGCCAATGAACAGCAGCGGCAGCAGGCGTATATCTACCTTTCGATAGAGGGACGCACCGTCCCTCCTGCTCCCTGAAATTTGGTCCTTCTGAGACACAGACCTCTCCTTTGGTTGGTGTGCATAGCGTCGCCACGGTGCGCGTCGGCGCCGGCATCCGTGGTCGAAATGGTTTTGGCGTTACTGCATGGCAACTTCGCTTTGTGTCGACCGACACTTCGCGGTGGTCGCGCGTCCGATGGCTGCCCGTGTGCCGTCAGTCCGAAATCGATGTGGGCAGTTGGAACTGCTTATAGTGGTTCGGACATGATCGCAAGCATGGCGTCGCAGAGGACCTGCGCCCCAGCCGCGACATCGACTTCGCGCGCGTTCTCGGCCTCGTTGTGGCTGATGCCCTTCTCGCAAGGCACGAAAATCATTCCGGTGGGAATATGTTGTGCGGTGTACTTGGCGTCGTGGGTCGCGCCGGAAACGATGTTCAGGAATTTCATGGCCCGACCACCAGCAGCTTTGCGCACGGTTGCCACCACGCGATCGTCGAACGTTATCGGTGTGGACCTCAACAGAACCTTCGCTGACACCGGGCAGCCTTCAATCTCGCCGGAGCAAAGCTGAAGGATCGTCTCGCCGGCACGCAGGAGGGAATCGGGGTCGGGATGCCGCAGATCGATATTGAATGTCACCCTGCCTGGCACGGTGTTGGGCGATCCCGGATAAACCTCCAGCCTTCCGACGGTGAAGCGCAGGATATCCTCGGGGTCGTCTATCGCGGCGCGAAGGCATCCGATGAGCGTGGTGGCGGCCACCAACGCGTCTTTGCGATGCCGCAGCGGCGTCGTGCCCGCGTGGGCCTCGGCGCCTAGCAGTTGGATCTCGTAGGCATGAAGCCCTTGAATGCCCGTGACAATGCCCACATCGCATGCCTGGTTCTCGAGCACGGGGCCCTGCTCGATGTGGGCTTCGATATAGGCAAAGCCGCTCATGCCAAGCGGGCGCTTCTCCAGAACCGGCAGCTCGGCGACCTGGGCCGTCAATGCGCTTTCCACATCGATCCCGTTGACGTCCTTGATTGCCAATGCATCGGTCAGCGGCAGCGCGCCGGCCGCAACGGCGGAGCCCATCGTGGGGGGGGGGAACCTTGAGCCCTCCTCGTTCATCCACACAACGAGCTCGATCGGGCGTTCGGTCTCCATGCCGTGATCGTCAAGTGTCTCGAGTACCTCGAAACCTGCAAGCACGCCGTAGACACCGTCGAACCTGCCTCCGGTCGGTTGGGAGTCAAGATGAGAACCCGTCAATACCGGGCTGAGGCCCGGATTCCTTCCGGGGCGGCGGATGAACAGATTGCCGATCGGGTCGATCGAGGTCTGATAGCCACGCCTGGATGCCCACTGGAGCAATAACATCTTGCCCTGGGTGTCTTCTGCGGTGAGCGCCTGGCGGTTGACGCCGCCTTTGGCCGTGGCGCCGATCCTTGCCATGGCGTTGACATGTTCCCAGAGCCGCGGGCTGTTGATGCGGGGACCGACGGGGGTAAGAGAGGAGGAAGGAGTGGGGGCGTTCATCTGGCTACTTGCCTTGTTGCGTCGCTTCGCATGAGCAACGGGTTGCCGCGTTGAAAGTTGTCGCGCGGATATTAAGAGTTCATCTGCGTGCACTGTTTGGTTCGATCTGATGCCTCAGTCCAGTTCGACGCAGACTTCGATCTCCACGCAGGCCCCCAGCGGAATCTGCGCGACACCGAATGCCGACCGCGCATGCTTACCGGCATCGCCGAACACGTCGACGAACAGCTCCGATGCGCCGTTGGTGACCAGATGCTGCCCGGTGAAGTCGGGCGTTGAATTGACCAGGCTCATGACCTTGACGATGCGTTTGACGCGATTCAGATCGCCGGTGTGGGCCTGAAGCGTCGACAGCAGATCGATCGCGACCGCACGGGCCGCGGCGCGTCCCTCGTCCGTCGACATCGTGGCGCCGAGCTTGCCAACCCACACGTTGCCGTTCTTCTTCGCAATGTGGCCGGAGAGGTAGACAAGGTTGCCGCTCTGCGCACTCATTACGTATGCGGCAGCCGGCGCGCCTGCAGGGGACAGCTCGATGTCGAGTGCTTTCAGTCTTTGGTGGATATCGTGTGATTGCATGATGTTTGTCGATGGAGGGCAATATGGCTGGCGCCACGGGGAGTCATCGCGAGTCATGTGGCGCCAGCAGACCGGTTTCAGTCCGGCATCGGCTCGCGGCCGAAGGCTTCGAGTTCGCGCGCCAGGGACTGCGCGGCCAGTTCGACCAGTGCGCGGCCTTTCTCGCGCGTTGCCAGGCCTGGATCGGAACCGATGCGTCCGTCCGGGAAGCGGGCACGGAAGTCGAGGGCTTCGCGGATCGGGCCGGTCGGGGCAATGGGCGGCGCATAGTCGGCCGACTTGATCGAATCGGGGAAGGCGTACTGCGTGATAGCAATTTCCGAAGGCGTAGCATGCGCGCCGTGGCCGGTCGGGAACTGGTCTCGTGCCAGTTCGCCCACCCCTGCGAGATCCCACCAGTTGCAGAGCTTCAGTGCGAAGCCGGCACGACGACGCGCAAAGCTTGCTTCGGCGTACAACTCGGAGAACGCGGCATCGATCGACGAGACATTGCCGCCATGGCCGTTCAGGAACAGGATTTTTTCGAAACCATGTACCACCAGCGAGCGGGTCCAGTCGCCGATCGCGGCGATGAATGTGGACGGGCGCAGCGAGATGGTGCCGGGAAAGCCGAGGTGATGCTGCGCCATGCCGATGTTAAACGTGGGGGCCACGAGGATATCGGCGGATTTTTCCGCTTCACGCGCAATGATTTCGGGACAGAGCCAGTCCGTGCCCAGCAGCCCTGTGGGACCGTGCTGTTCGTTGGAGCCTATCGGCACGACGATCGTGCGGCTGCGCTTGAGGAACTGCTCGATTTCGGACCAGGTGGAGAGATGTAGAAGCATGACGACTCCTTGTTACCGCTTCGCGGGAAGCTTGTTGGCGAGGATGATCAGTGCGGCGATGATTGGCAGCGCGGCCAGGATCAGCACACCGAGGTGAAGGTTGCCGGTGGCGGTCTTGGCCCACCCGATGATGGCCGGGCCCCAGAAGCCGCCCGATAGCCCGATCGTGTTGATCAGTGCGATGCCGCCTGCAGCCGCCGGGCCCTTGATGTATTCGGAGGGCATGGCCCAGAACACCGTGTAGGCCATCCACAGCGCGCAGGTACCGAGCGTGAGCAACACTAGCGATGCCGCAAGATTGCCGTCGACGAGGATGGACGCAGCGAGCAGCAATCCGCCTACGGTTGCGGGCACGGCACTGTGGAAACGGCGCTCCCCGACCCGGTCCGAGCGGCGGCCCATGTAGTACATGCCGAAGGCCGCGGCGACATAGGGCAGGGCCGAGTACCAGCCGAGTTGCACGGTGTCGTTCACGCCCTGGGCCTTGATGAAGGTCGGCAGCCAGAAGCTGATCGCATAGATCGCGGCGATGATGCAGAAGTACGCCAGGGCCAGCACATAGACCCGGACATCGCGAGCCACGGCCAGGAAGGAATGATTGTGCGCCGCGCTGGATCCGATTTCGTTGGCGAGCTGGCGTTTTTCCTGCTCGGTCAGCCAGGCGGCGTCGGCGGGACGGTTTGGCACGAAATACAGGGCGAGCGCGCCGAGCACGATGCAGGGCAGGCCTTCGACCAGGAACATCCATTGCCAGCCGGCCAGGCCACCGGTGCCTGACAGCGCGGTGATCAGCCATGCCGAGACCGGGCCGCCGACAATGCCGCCGAGCGGGCCGGCAAGGAACACGATCGCAATGGCGCGCGCCATGCGCTGAGGCCCGTACCAGCAGGACAGGTAGTAGATCATGCCCGGGGCAAAGCCTGCTTCGAAGATGCCGAGCAGGAAACGCATGGCGTAGAACATCGGCACGTTGCGCACGAACAGCATGCAGGCCGAGGTGATGCCCCAGAGCACGAGGATGCGGCTGAAGGTCTTGCGTGCGCCGATGCGCGGCAGCATCAGGTTGCTCGGTATCTCGAACAGCACGTAGCCGATAAAGAAGATCCCCGCGCCCACGCCATATGCGGCATCGGAGAAGCCGAGGTCGCCTTGCATCTGAAGCTTCGCAAAGCCGATGTTGACGCGATCGAGGTAGGCGAACAGGTAGCAGATCAGCAGGAAGGGCAGAAGTCGCCAGTTGATCTTGTTGTAGAGGGTTGAGGCGCCGTCTACTGCGCTTTCGCTCGGGATCACCAGCATGCCTGTCTCCAATGTCTTTTATGTGGGTACCGCGTGGATGGATCGGATAGTGGCAGCGGCAAGGGCAATCACCAACAGCAACCATGTCCACACTTCGTTGTCTTCCGGGCAACGCATCGGGTATGGTGTGAGTCTGTCATTGGCCAAGTGGATGATTCGACATGCGTGAAATCAATCAGCAGCGGCTGCGCTACTTCCGCGAAGTGCTTGAGCAAGGCACCATTCGCGGGGCTGCGGAGAGTCTCAACACATCGCCATCGGTGATCACCCGGCAGATCCGGTTGCTCGAGGACGAACTTGGCACGACGCTGTTCGAGCGACAGGCGCGTGGCGTCAGGCCGACCGAGGCCGCCGCGCATCTGCTTGAGTTCTGGCG
>NZ_JBYSYC010000074.1:0-23694 GCF_058782875.1 Cupriavidus sp. FW305-F7
GACCGGAGCCACCTTACCCCCTCAGCGCCACACAGTCACCCATACCACTCGTCGGTCTGAGGCGGAGCCTCGTTAGTCAATAAGAAGTATGGTGGTAGTGGGGCAGGAAAGACGACGGCAAGGTCCTCCACGCGAATTCGCTTGTCACACAAATTGCGGAAGACCCGCGATTACTACAGTTCACGACTTCATGGGAGCGGTTCGGATTCAAGGCATAAGCCAAGGCTCAAGTCCGCGACGCCACACCTCGTACGCACGAACCTGTGCGGCATGCGACATTGTTAATCCGATGTCGTCAAGCCCGTCGAGCAGACGCTGTTTGCGGGCGTGGTCGATCGCAAAGGGTATCGACTCGCCAGAGTCGACCGTGATTGTTTGCTCTGCCAGGTTGATATGAAGTAGCATGCATGGCGTATGCGAGAGTTGTCCAAACAGCCGATCTACAATCTCGACATCCAACGTGATCGGCAGTAGCCCGTTCTTGAAGCAGTTTCCGAAAAAGATATCGGCGAAGCTGGGGGCAATTAGCGCGCGGATCCCGTAGTCGCGCAGCGCCCATACTGCATGCTCGCGGCTGGAGCCGCAACCGAAGTTCTCACGGGTAAGTATTATTTGAGCGCCCACATAGCAAGACTGGTTCAGCGGAAAGTCGGGGTTCTTAAGGCGCGAGCCCGGGTCCCGGCCCGGCTCGCCGCGGTCCAGGTAACGCCACTCATCAAACAGGTTGTCCGCGAAGCCGGTTCGGTGGATCGACTTCATGAATTGCTTTGGCAGTATGGCGTCGGTGTCTATGTTCGCCCGGTCCAGCGGTACGATGCGCGCCGCGAGCGTCTTGAAAGCTTCCATTAACCGGCCTCCTGAGTGATATCGAAAAAGTGCCCGTAAATTGCAGCCGACACCGCCATGGCGGGGCTGACCAGGTGGCTTCTCCCGCCGGTCCCCTGGCGACCCTCGAAGTTGCGATTCGACGTGGAGGCACAGCGCTCGCCGGGATTGAGGCGATCGGCGTTCATGCCCAGGCACATCGAGCAGCCTGGTTCGCGCCATTCGAAGCCCGCTGCGATAAAGAGCCGGTCCAGTCCTTCTCGTTCGGCTTGTGCTTTGACCAGTCCTGAGCCAGGCACAACCAGCGCCTGGCGAATCGCCGGTGAGATGCGTCGCCCGGCAATTTCCGCTGCGGCCATGCGCAGGTCCTCAATACGCGAGTTAGTGCATGAGCCGATGAAAACCTTGTCGAGCCGGATCTGGGAGATCGGTGTGCCTGCCTCCAGGCCCATGTACGCCAACGCACGCGTCATGCCGGCACGCTTGACGGGGTCTGGCTCCTGCGCGGGATCGGGTACGCGACCGCTTGCGGCTACCACCATGTCCGGCGAAGTGCCCCATGTGACCATCGGCTGCAGAGTGGTGGCGTCAATGTCGACGCGGCGGTCGAAATGCGCGCCGGCATCGCTCTTCAGGGTGCGCCAATAGGCGACAGCGGCATCCCAGTGCTCGCCGCGCGGGACGTAGGTGCGGCCACGCAAATACTCAATAGTTGTGTCGTCTACCGAGATCAAGGCTACGCGTGCGCCGGCCTCGATGGCCATGTTGCATAGGGTCATCCGGCCCTCCATCGAGAGGGCGCGCACGGTGCTGCCGGCAAACTCGATGGCACAGCCGTTGCCACCGCCGGCCCCGAGGCAAGCAATAACGGCCAGGATCAGATCCTTGGCGGTCACCTTTGGCGGCATCGCGCCTTCGATCCGAACGAGCATGCGCTGCATTGGCCTGATCGACAGGCACTGCGTGGCCAACACGTGCTCGACGTCGGTTGTGCCAACCCCGAAAGCAAGCGCGGCAAAGGCGCCGTGGGTGCTGGTGTGCGAGTCGCCGGCGACGACCGTCATGCCTGGCAGGGTGGCTCCTTGCTCGGGCCCGACCACGTGGATGATGCCCTGTTGCGGCGTGCCGATGCCGAACTCGGTGATGCCGAACTCTCGACAGTTGGTGTGAAGCTGCTGGACCTGCATCCTCGACAGCGGATCGGGGATCGCGCCAATGCTGGTGCGCTCGCTGGCGATGGTCGGGACATTGTGATCGGCTGTCGCGAGAACGGTTTCGGCGCGCCAAGGGCGGCGTCCAGCCAGGCGCAGGCCCTCGAAGGCCTGCGGGCTGGTCACCTCGTAGACCAGGTGACGGTCGATGTAAAGCAGGGATTCGCCTTCGGGGGACTGGTCAACCAGATGTCGTTGCCAGAGTTTGTCGAACAGGGTTAATGCGCCACTTTGACTCTGATTCATGGGGTCCGCTCGGATGGGTCGTTGCGGACATTGTGGCTAGGTGCTTGTCACGTGTCTGTCCCCTCGCAAGGGGGCGCTGGGCGTGCGGTGGCTACCTATCCCTGGCGGTTGCGCGCTCGTATTGGATCGCGCGGTATCGCCGTATCAGTGCGCGCTGACACGGCGCTGGGCGGCGGGCTGCTTGTAGTGACAGCCGCGCCAGGCACTCCACTGCGCCAGGTACCAGGTCAGCAATTCGCGCTCGCTACCGATGTGCATGCGCTGGTAGGCGCGCTTGCGATAGGTCTTGACGCTTTCTTCGCCGATGCCAAGATCCAGCGAGATGCCGACCGACGACATACCGTAGAGGATACGCGCGCATACCTCCACTTCGCGGCGCGGCAGGTTGCTCATGGATTGTAAGCAGTTCTCGATCTCGCTCAGCAATGTGAGCGCGGTCGCCACATTTGGTCGTTCCGCGGTCACGTCAGCGTGCTTAGCCAGAATTGCAACCAGCACTTCCGCCATCGTGGCAACACGCTCGATCGACTGGTCATCGAATTCAAGGTGCGGGTCGGAGCGCAGGATGCTGATGCTGTATGACGCGTCCTGCTTGCGGCCGCACATCAACAGGCGGTCACACACGGACGGGTAGAGGACTGGCCGGATGTCGGCGTACATCCGATGTGCCAGGTCCAGGTGAATGATGTTGCAGTGGTCATTCCGCGTCAGCGAAGCCTGGGCCTCTGCCATCGCAGGGTCCCGGCGCCAGAGGTCACCGACGTAACGGTCCACGAATGCGCCTGAAGGCCGGCTTGCGTCGATGCTGCCGAAGGTCAGCTGATGAATGCCGCCGTCTTCAATCCTGAATGCCGCAAAGTGATCGGCGCCGCAGACTTCATTGAGAAAGCCGATCACGGCGTCGCCAAACCCGTCGCGGCCGATGGCTTCGATCAGATTCGACAACATCTTGAACGGGGGCGGAGCGGTGGGACGATGCGCTTGGAGATTCAGCATTGTCATTCGAAAGCGCCGGTGGGAAGAACTTGTCAGCAAGAATTAGCTCATCGTACGGCGGTTTCAAACCTCAGCCTATGCAGGCTTACCCTAGCGCGCTCAGTCCTTAACCATATCGCTTGCGTACGTCCCTGATCATGTCGACCAGCGCGGCGTTGACATCACGCCCCTCGGCGCGTGCCTTCTCCTTGCAATCGAGCCACTGCTTGAGATCCGCATAGCCTTGCTCGGTGTGGCGATTCCATTTTGTGTCCAGGGGCGTCGTAATCTCGAGACGCAAGCCTGCCGGATCATGAAAGTAGATCGACAGGATGAGGCCTTTGTGATCCGTCGGACCGATGACATCCACGTCATTCTCCTTGAGCCACGCGTGCCATTTCAGTACTTCGGCGCGGTCTTTCGCCTGCAATGCAACGTGGTTGAATATGTCGTGGGCGGGATGCGTGGATTTGGCTGGCGCCGGTACGCCAGGCGCCTCGAAGAATGCGAGCGTCGAGCCATCGCCCATACGAAAGAAGATGTGGAAGTAAGGGATCTGGTCGCCGGTGGATGGCACGTGGTCGTCGAAGACCGTGCTTGCCAACTCCATGCCCATGATGCGCGTATAGAAGTCAACCGTGGCGGCCACGTCTGGCGTCACCCAGGCTGCGTGATTGAGCATCATCGGTGTGAGGCCGGGATTCATCCTGCCTTTGCTGCCGTCAGAGGGGCGCGACGGGCTCGGTACAGTGGCTTGCATGGTTGAACATCTCCAGATTTGATGGGGATTGTGAATCACCTCCCGCACGCTAGTTGCGGGACTGGTCAAGTGTCAGGGTCCCGGTATTCGACGTCTGTCCCCTGCGCGGGGTACGGGGCGCGCGCGACGCGAATCATCAAAAGTTTCTCGAAACGCACCTCCAGTGAGCCGGGCACCTGGCGCCTTCGGCATCGTCCCCCTATGAAGGGACTGACCGGGGCATTGCACTCGCCGACCATGGCTTCACTGGGAAGCAAGGCGGCCGTCCGGCAAGAGAAGGAACGGGGGTATACCCAGGCGGTGTGGCGGTCTGCCCGCTGGCAGCGAGCGTCATGCCTTGCTGCCAGCAGCGTTGTTCCCGGAAACAGCAACATAAATGGAGGCACATAATGCCCCGGCTGCTTCTCGCACTCATCACCGTCATCGGCTCGCTAGCCGTGACTCCGCTGACCTATGCGCAAGATGCGATCAAGCTGAAGATCGCCGACTATATGGCCAGCAGCCACTACCTCACCGAGAAGGCGCTAAAGCCGTGGATGCAGGAGATTACGGCGGCGACCAAGGGCAAGGTCACCTTCGAGCACTATCCTTCCCAACAGCTTGGCAAGGCCACCGATTCGATTCGCCTTGCCCAGACTGGGGTTGCCCAGATAGCCAGCATTACGCCTTCCATGGCCGGCGATAAGCTTGAACTCTCCGGAGTCGCCGAGCTGCCCGGCCTTTTCGAGAGCTCTTGCCAAGGCACGATGGCCTATATGAAGGCTGTCAGGACGGCTCCGCTCGCCAATGAATTCAAGGCCAATGGCATTCACCTGCTATATGCCGTCGTCTTCCGTGAGCTGCAGCTGTTCTCGCGCGGCCACCCGATCGACTCGCTAGCCGGCGTGAAGGGACAAAAGATCATGGTGCCGATGCGCCCGACGGAAGTGATGCTGAATACAGAGGGCGCCGTGGCGCAACGGCTGTCGAGCGGGGCGGAGGCCTATCAAGCGCTACAGCGCGGCACCGTCGATTCCATCATCATGAATCCCGAATCGATCTACATCTATGACATGGTATCGCTGACGAAATTCGCAACGGAAAACGGCAGGTTCGGGCAACTGCTGACGCTCTACGGCATCAACGAGAAGATTTGGAGCAGCCTCGACGCGGACACGCGGTCCGCAATCGATGCCGCATCTGAAAGGGCAGCCAGGCGAGGCTGCGAGGCTGTCGACGATGGCTTCGCCTCGGTGTTCAAGCGCTTCCGGCAGGACGGCGTAAAGGTCAAGGTGTTCGACGCCCGTGAACTACAAAACTTCAAGCGGGCCACTGACGAGACGGCGAAGCAGTGGGTAGAAGGCGTGAACCGGCACAACAAGAAGGGGGCCGATGCACTTGCGGTCATCCGCTCTTTCTTGGTTGGTGCGAAATGAACATGAGCACCATCCAGATGGTAGGGGAGCCAGCCGGCCAGCCGCCGACCGCGTTCGAGAGGTCGCTGCTTGCGGCCCATGCATGGCAGCAGCGTCTCGAGCAACTGCTTGAAATACTCGCCTTCATTGCCTTGCTGTTTGCAATGCTATTGACCAGTGCAGACGCATTGGGGCGTTACGCGTTTCACGCACCAGTTCGCTGGGCCACCGAAAGTTTGCAGCTGTATGTGTTGCCGGCGATCTTCTTCTTCGGACTCGGTGTCTCGATCGCCAGGCGCGGCCATGTGGCAGTCGAATTGTTGGTGAGCCGCGCGCCAGTGCGGCTGCGCCAGGTCTCGGGCTTGCTGGGCAGTTTGCTGGGCGTCCTGCTGTTCGGACTCATTCTTGCCGTTAGCGCTCAACAGTTGCAGGAAGTGGCTGCCAGCGGTGAAGTCAATCCGGGCGTATTCGACTGGCCGGTATGGCCGACCTTTGCGCTTTGCTGCGCCGGTTGCCTGGTAGCCACCCTCCGCCTGGCGCTGATGTCCGTCTTGCAGTTCGCGGCGATGTTTGGCTTTGCGCCGGCGCTGCTTCCACTGGTTGCCCCCGTTGCCCATGAGGTGTTTGAATGACTCCTGCGATGCTTGTTTTCCCGATGCTGGCCTTTATGGCCTTTGCCGTTCCCGTGGGGGTTGCAATGGGTGTGACCGGCATTGCCGGGCTGCTTCAGAGCGTTGGCTGGACCGCATTGAAGGGAGTGCTGTCGACCGCCCCGCTGAGCTCTGTCAGCACGTATGAGCTTCTCACCATCCCGATGTTCCTGCTCATGGCGGAGTTCATCCTGCTGAGCGGCGTGGCTGACGAGATCTTCGACGCCTTGCGGGCATGGGTAGGTCGGCTGCCTGCCGGTCTCGCCGTCGCGACCACGCTGGCGGGCGCCGCCTTCGGGGCGATCTGCGGCACGAGCACCGCGTCTGCGGCGACCCTTTCGTCGACCACGTTGCCCGCAATGATCCGGCAGGGCTACGAGCCTAAGCTGGCGGCAGGCGTGGTCTCCATTTCGGGCACCATCGCGATGCTGGTGCCGCCGTCGGTGGCCTTGATCCTGTTCGGCCTGATCGCAGAAGTCAGCATCGGCAAGCTCCTGATCGCTTGCCTTGTGCCAGCCTTGCTGGTAACGCTGACCATCATCGCCACCATTCTCATCCTGGTCTGGCAGGAGCCTTCGCGCGCGCCGCGCGGCGAACCGGTGCCCTTCTCGGTCAAGTTCCGCAAGCTCAGGGTCACCATTCCGGTGCTCTTTCTCTTCGGACTGGTCACCGGCAGCATCTACATGGGCATCGGCTCGGTTACGGAGGCTGCGGCGGTTGGTGCGCTGGGCGGCATGCTGTTGGTGGCGCAAAGACGCCGCCTGACAATCCCGGGGCTGCGCGCAGCGCTGTCTCGTTCGCTCGCCGGCACCTGCATGATCTTCATGATCATCATGGGGGCATCGCTGTTCACATATTTCTTCGCCGTGACGCAGGTGACGCAAGACCTGGTGAGCTGGACCGCTTCGCTGCCGGTCAACCGCTGGGTCATCATCGTGCTGCTACTGGTTGGATATATCATCCTGGGCTGCTTCATGGACCAGGTCGCCATCCTGGTGCTGACGGTTCCGGTGGTCATCCCGGTCATCAAGGCGCTGGGCTTCGATCCGATCTGGTTCGGCATCATCAAGGTAGTGACTGCCGAGGTGGGCATGATCACGCCCCCGTTGGGACTTAATTGCTTCATCGTCGCCAAGTACGCCAAGCGGCCGGTCGGGGAGGTCTTCAGTGGAACCTGGCCGCACTTTCTGGCGCACCTATTCATCATCGCGGTGTTGACGGCATTTCCGCAACTGACGTTGTGGCTGCCGCAACAAATGAAGTAGGCGCGGGCCGCGCGGCCGCCTGTTTTAATCTTTGGAGATCTGATGAAGATCACGAGCATTGTCTGCACGCCGTTCGCCGTGCCGCTTCGCAAGCCATTGCACTTTGCCCTGGCAACCATGACGCTATCAGAACATGTGCTGATTGAAGTGCATACCGATGCAGGGATCGTCGGTGTGGCGGAAGCGCCGTCCAGGCCATGGGCGGGGTTCTATGGCGAATCACTGGCTAGCATCACTTATGCGATCGAGCGCTGGTTTGCGCCGGCCCTGATCGGCATGGACCCTTTCTCGCTCGAGCGAGCCTGGTCGATCTTCTCGCTGGTCGAGCACAACAACGCCGCCAAGGCCGCGATCGATATCGCCTTGCACGACATAATCGGCCAGGCTGCCGGCGTTTCATGCCGGAGGCTGATGGGCGGCTGGGGGGAGTCGGTGCGCATGGTGTACATATGCGGAGCGGGCGGTCCGGCGCAGGTAGTCGAAGAAATGTGCGAGATTCGTGAACGGTATGGGATCGGTGCGTTCAAGCTCAAGGTCGGGGTCGATCTGGACCAGGATGAACGCACGCTGCTGCAAGTGCGCCGGGACCTGCCAGACGTTGAAGTGAATATCGACGGCAACCAGGCTCTGACCTTGCAGGGCGGATTGCGACTGATGAAGGTTGCTGCCGAATGCGGGGTTGTATGGATCGAGGAACCCTGCTCGGTTCACGACCGGGCAGGGCGAACCCGACTTGCTGCGGCGGCGCCTGTGCCGATTCTGGGAGACGAAAGCTGCCGCACGCCCGAGGAGGTGGCCAGGGAGCTGGCTGACGGTGCCATTCACATGGTCTCGATCAAGACGGCCAGGACCGGGTTCCATCAGTCAGGCCGGGTGCTCGCCATTGCGGCCGCGGCACGTGCCGGCTGTGTTGTCGCTTCACATGCTGATTCCGGCGTTGGGCTGACTGCGGGATGGCATTTTGCAGCCGCCCATCAGGCCACGCACCAGCATGCAACCGAGCTGAGCTTCCATTTGCACTACACCGACGATGTACTCGCCGAGCCGCTGTCCATCAGGGATGGACATATGGCGCTTCCTGAATCCCCGGGCCTGGGCATCGTGATCGACCGGGACAAGCTCGAGCACTACCGGGTCCGCTGAATCCGGCGCGCCTGCCGTAGTGGGTCCCCCTCGGAGGGGACACCACCGCGCCGGGCCGAAGCATATGGTAGCGGGAGGGCCTTCGCCCGTCCCGACCTGGACGACCAGACTTAATATGAAAAGGAGACTTCCCATGCTGCAAGTTAGGCCCCTTCACGAGCACTTTGGCGCAGAGGTTCTGAACTTCGACTTTTCCAGCGAGATCACAGGCGATCATGCCAAGGAGATTCTCGCCCTCAGCGACCAGTACTTCCTCCTTCTATTCCGCGGCCAGAAGCTCAGCGAGGCGCAGCAGGTGGCTTTCAGCCAGGCGCTCGGCCCCGTGGTTGCGCCAGTCGAGAGCGCTTTTGCGTCGGGGACCAACCCGCTGCTGCTTCACCTCGGCAATGTCGGCAAGAATGGCGAGATGCTTCCTGTGACGGACGCGGCAGTCAAGTACGGGGACGCTGCCGAACCGTGGCATACCGACGGCTCCTTCAAGAAGCTTCCCATCCACCTCACCATGCTGCACGGGCTTGAGATTCCGCCGGAACGCGGCGATACGGGCTATGCGTCGACCGTGGCCGCCTATGAGGCCCTGCCGGAGGATATGAAGGCGTTCCTCGCGGACAAAGAGATGACGCATCCGTATCCGAACCAGGCCGTGAAGGTAGAGAATTGGGTGGGGACGACAGTTGAACTCTCCGTCCATCCGCTGGTGCGCACACTGCCAGACGGCAGGAAGGCGCTGTACCTGCCAAATCCGCATTCGCAGGGGCGCATCGTTGGCATGCAAGCGGAAGAAAGCGATGCGTTGTTCAAGAAGTTGGTTGAGTTCGTGACCAGCGGCCCGTTCACCTACATTCACAAATGGCAATTGGGAGACACCCTGCTGTGGAACAACCGCGGCGTCGTCCACAGTGCCAGAGGGTGGGATCGGTCCAAATACCGGCGGCTCCTGCAGCGCAGCGAAATCTCCGAAACCCAGGCGCCGGCGTGATCCGCGGCTGATGCTGAATTCTCGAATACTGTATGAAGGAGGTTTTCCCCTTGTTGATCACGTTAGGCTTTTACAAGCGCAAGCCGGGATTGAGTGTCGAGGAATTCCGACGCATCTGGTCTGAGGAGTACGGTCCGCTCTATGGCAAGTATCCCGAGCTGACGCGATACCTTCGACGCTATGTCCAGCACCATCTTGCCCCGCAGACCGACTGGCCAACGGCGTTCATTGGTTTCGACGGATTTTCGGAGTCATGGTATGAGAGTGCGGAAGACCGCAAGGCCTTGCAGGCGAGTGAGGTCTATCGCGATATCCTGATGCCCAAGATGACGGAGTTCCTCGACTTGGAGCACTCCAACGTTGCGGCCTACGACGACCAGGTGTACCAGATCGGCGGCGCGCCGCCGCTGTTCCAGCGTTAAAGACTCGCGCGGCGGGACCCGTTGTCCGCACGTGTAACGGGGACTCCCGCCCGCGTCCTGACCGATGCGGGCTTGTGTGCCCGCCAGCAGCCCGGACGCAGTCGGAGAGGCAGCAGGGCCGGGTAGTGGAATGCATAGTGATGACATCGAAAAGTGTGCAGGCACCGGCGCGAGAAGTCGATGTCGTGGTGGTTGGATCTGGCGCCGCCGGGCTCACCGCTGCGATCGTTGCCGCAGAGGCCGGGTTAGAGGTGGTGGTATTGGAGAAGGCGCCGTTCGTCGGTGGGACTACAGCCTGGTCGGGCGGCGTCGCGTGGGTTCCGTGCAATCATCTGATGGCGCAAGCCGGCAAGTCGGACAGCACTTCGCAAGCCAAGACGTATATCGAGGCGATCGTCGGGCAGTACATGAACCATGAGATGGTAGACGCGTTTCTGGCGAACTGCCGCGACGCGTTCCAGTACTTGGAGGCCAAGACCAGCGCTGTCCGACTGATGTCCTATCCCGGGGTGGATTACTACCCGGAGTTGCCGGGTGCAACGTCCCATCGGGGACTGATGGTGCAGCCGATCGACGGCCGGGAACTTGGGGAGTATCTCGAAGCCCTGCAGTTGCCCTTGCGCCAACTAGTGGTCTTCCGGAGCATGCAAGTAGATGTCTCCGACGTCTATCACTTGCAGCATATGTTCAGCAACTGGAGATCGTTCGCGCATAGCGCACGATTGCTTGGCCGGTATGCGAAAGACCGGCTTGCCGGCCGGCGCGGCACGCGGCTGATTCGGGGCAATGCACTCGCCGCACGCCTGTACAAAGCAGCGCTAGACTTGGGAATCGCGGTGCTGCGCGAGGCCCCCGTGCTCGAGCTATGCCGTTCAGAAAATCGTATCGACGGCGTCATCTACTCGCAGCAGGGCACGCTGATGCGGCTGGGCGCGCGGCGTGGAGTAGTCCTAGCCAGCGGCGGTGTTTCGGCCGACGAGAGTTTTCGCATGATGCTGATGCCCTTTGCCGCGGAGCACGTCTCGATGCTGCCCGACGGCAACAGTGGCGATGGGGTACGCATGGCAATGGCCGAAGGCGGGCGGCTCGGCGCATTGAAACCGAGCAACGGATGCCTGACACCGGTATCGCTGCGGCGGAACCGCGACGGCAGTGTTACCAAATATCCGCATCTTGCTTTCGATCGTTGCAAGCCAGGTTCAGTGATGGTGGACGCCCAGGGCCGCCGGTTCACCAACGAGGCGAGCTGCTACCACGATGTGGTGAAAGCCATGCATGCCGCCGAGGTCGTGCCTGCCTGGCTGATCGGTGATGCGCCGTTTTTGCGCCGCTACGGGATGGGCCTGGCGCGACCCTCTCCTTATCCTGTCCGGCCGATGGTGGATGCAGGCTATCTGGTCGAGGCGCCCACGCTGGAAGCACTGGCGCAGAAAATCGGAATCGACCCGCAGGGCCTGGCTTCAACCGTCGCTCGCCTGAACGAGGCGGCGCGAACCGGCCAGGACGCTGAGTTCGACCGCGGAGGCAACAGCTATAACCGCGGGCTCGGCGACCCGGAACATGGCCCGAACCCCTGTATCGGCGAGATCCGGACTGGGCCGTTCTATGGAGTCAGGCTGGTTCCCGGCGATGTCGGTACGTTCGTTGGACTGTCGGTGAACGCGTCGGCCCAGGTGCTGGACCTCGAAAGGCAGCCGATACCCGGGCTTTACGCCTGTGGTCTGGATATGGATTCGGTCTTTAGCGGCTTCTATCCGGGTGCAGGGTCGATGCACGGGCCCAACATCACCTTTGCCTACGTGGCCGCCCGTCATTTGAGTTCGGCGAGCACCGGAGAGACAGCGGTTGAATCGCTGCGCGACATGGCCTGCCCTGCGACGTAAGGGGAATGGGCAAGACAAAAGCAGCGCGCCCGCGGGCGCGCTGCTTTTTTTACCTGCAGGCAGGCGTCACCGTCAAGACAGCATTGCACGCAACTCGCGCTTCAGCACCTTGCCATAGCTGTTCTTGGGCAGCGCCTCCAGAAAGACATAGCGCTTGGGTCGCTTGAAGCGGGCGATTCGGTTGAGGCAAAGAGCGTCCAACGATTCGCCGCAGAGCACAGCGCCGGGTACCGGAACGACGAAGGCGATGACGATCTCACCCCATTCCTGGTCCTGCTGCCCGACGACACAGACCTCAACAACCTGGGGATGCGCTAGCAGTACTTCTTCCACTTCACGGGGATAGATGTTGGAACCGCCGCTGATGACTACGTCCTTGGAGCGGTCGTGCAGGGTCAGGTAGCCGCGCTCATCGAGCGACCCGATGTCACCTGTGCGGAGCCAGCCATCACGCAGCGTCTCCGCACTCCCGGCGGCATTGTTCCAGTAACCCGACATCACCACGTCGCTGCGGCAAATGATCTCGCCGATCTCTCCCGGCGCCAGGTGCCGGCCATCGCGGTCGATGATCGCGATCTCCACTCCTGTGCGGGCCCGGCCGACGGAGCCAAGGCTCGCGTCATCGAGCTGTGCATGATCTTCCCGCGGCAGCCAGGTGATCGTCATAGGCGTCTCGCCTTGGCCGTAGATCTGCACGAATACCTGCCCGAAAACCGCCAGCGATTTCTTTAACTCCGCGATGTACATGGGGCCGCCGCCATACACGATGGAGCGCAGATTTGTAGGGCGCCGTGCCGAGGACTCGGCTTCGAGCCGTAGTCGCTGGACCATCGTCGGCGCCAGGAACGCGCCACAGCCCGGGTGATGGTCACACAGTTCGAGGAACTCGGCGGGCTCGAATGCCTGCGACGCCGGGATGACCTGGCGCGCGCCGCGCGACACGTAGGCCGGAATATAGAGTCCCGAACCGTGAGACATCGGGGCCGCATGAATCTGGCTTGCACGTTCGTCAAAGTGCTCGACATCGGCCAGGTGGGCGACCGTCATGGCCATCAGGTTGCGGTGGGACAACATTGCGCCCTTGGCGCGGCCGGTGGTGCCGCTCGTGAAGAACAGCCAGGCCAGGTCCTCCGGATGCGCGGTAGCGGGCGTTGCGGGTGTGCCTGAAAGCAGCGCAGCGTACTGTGGGCTGCCGATCACAACCACATCGGGCGAAGGGGAATCCGTCCCTTGCATCGCGTCTTGCAGGCCTTGGGCGATGCCTGGCGATGCAAAGACGATGGCAGCGTCTGCATCGTCGATGATCTGCACCATTTCCTGCGGGTGCAGCTTTGCGTTCAAGGGAACGACGACGGCCTGGGCGGCCCAGATGCCGAACAGGAGTTCCGGGTACTCGGGACAGTTCTCGCTGGCGATCGCGATCCGGCTGCCGCCATGACCGCATGTACCGAGGGCGCCGGCCAGTCGCAAGGCGCGGTCGCGCAGTTCGCCGTAGGTGTGGACCTGGCGAGTTCCGAGATAGACGGCGCCTCGTCCGACATGGCGGGCCGCCGTCTGGTCAAGCAGGGTGAACAGATTCATTGTGGATACCTGAAGTTGTGCGCTCAGTCTTCCAGTACGCTGCGCGTGCTAAGCCAGTCGCGGATGGTTGTCGTGGCCTCGGCGAGCAGCTCTGGCTGACCGGCATAGTAGTGGGTGGCGCCCTGGATGACATGCATGGTCTTGTCGCCCGAATTGGCGGCGTCGAAAAGCATGCCGGCATGCGGCTGGGGCACAGCGTCGTCCGCACTGTTCTCGATGATCAGCATCGGTGCGGCGATGCGCGTGACACAGGTCAGGCCGTTGGCGCGGGAGTCATCGATCGACCATTGCGAGAGCCATGAGCGCAGCGTGCTGAAGCGGGCCAGCCCCACCGGTCCGGTGTTCACCGTTTCCGGATCGCCCAGGTAGCACCAACGTGGCTTGCGGTCGTTGGGATCCAACGCTGGATCCAGGAAGCGGGGATCGGCCAGGGTGCGATGCACCACGAACGCGCGTTCGATTTCCCCCGTGTTGCGCCGCTTGAGTTCGGCAAGCGTGTCCTTAACCCAGCCGGTGATACGCCTCACGCGGGCGAGCTGCGCGGCGCGGTAGCTGGCGATGAAGTCAGCCGCGTAAGGCGGCTGGATGGGATTGCAGCGATCGTAGAGATCCAGCTCGCGATTGCGGGCATCCGCGTTGAGTTCATTGCTGACCGACGGATCGATGCAGTCGAGCAGCAGGTGTGCGCGAGACAGGTGAGCCGCCTGAAAGATCACTGCGTCGGCCGGAACCAGGCCCGCCCTGGTCAGGTCGACTGGATCACCGGCCGGTGTTGCCGTGATGGTCGGCGCTTCTGCCTCGGCCTGGTAGAACATCGCCAGCGAGCCGCCGCCGCTCCAGCCCATCAGCACGATCTTCTCATAGCCCCATTCCTGTTTTGCATGCCGGATATAGGCGCCCAGGTCGAGTACCACCTTTTCCATGATGAGCGCCGAGTCGTTCTTTGCATAACGGCTGGCTGCGCACAGGACGTGCGCGCCAGACTGCGCCATGGCGCGGGGCACGGGAAGCAGTTGCAGCGTCGAGGTCGGATGCATGAAGATCAGCAGCGTCTTCGATGGCCGGTCCACGGGGCGCATCAGGATACCCTCGAGGTTGACGAAGCCCTGGTTGCCGGAGAAGCCGTAGGTCTCGGTAAAGCTGGCGGCTTCTTCGTATTTGATGTGCACCCATTTGGCCTGCACGGTCAGATGATTCATGGCGCTAATTTCCCCTGTCTTCTCGGAATGGCGGTAGCAAGCTTCGGGCGTTCACCCTACGCTCGAAATGAACTCGAGGTAGCCGCTGTGTGCGCCCGCCTCAGTCCCCTTCGCGAGGGACAGCTGGGACGGGTCCCGTGCAAGGGGGACTGACCGTTCCCGCACCCGGTGGCCTACTGCAGCATGACTATCATTAACGACAAATGCGGGCACAAAATTCGGCCGAGCGCGATTTGCTGAAGCGGATACTGCACGCCATTCGCTGCCTGGTCCGCGTCGCTTTCCGCAAGGGTGCTCGGCCCGATTTGGCCCGCCTGAGCCAATTGCTGGAGCAAGCCGCTGACCTGAGGGAAGGTGGGCGCTACGCCAATGAAAGGCGGCTCCTGATGCCGCTGCTGCGCGAACGCTGCCCGCCACTCGGACCTGTGCTCGAGCGCCTTGCAGCGGAGCAGGAACGCGGCAATGCATTGCTGGCAGATGTTCAGCAGATCCTGACACATTCGGAGTCCGCGATGGCTGCTTCGACCGCCTCTTCCTTGGCGGCACTCGTCAGCAGCTACCTCGAAGTGATCCTGGGTCAGTTGGAAGTCGAGGAGAACTACATTCTTCCCGTCGCCGCCGACTGCTTGACGCCAGTCGACTGGGCGCTGCTAAACGCACTGGACTCACCGGATCGTGATCACGTGATGCATCCGGATCAGTCGAGGTCCGCCTCATCCTTGCAGTAGGCACTCGCATTTCTGTCCCCCGCCAAGGGCGGCGTACACGATTCTGTCGACTCTCTACGCTCGCATGGACCTTCAAAAGGTCTGAAAGATGGCCAGAAAGATCTCGTAGTAGTGCCACAGCGCCCGACAGGGCGTGTCGGGACTACGAAGCGAGCTACTGCGAGCTCAGGCAAGCACTTCACATATCAATGAATGACAGATGGGGAGGAGACAGATGAGGATGAACGTGCGGACTATCGTGCTGGCAACGCTGGCCGTATTCAGCGGAAGCGTGGCGGCGCAGTCGAGTGTCACGGTGTACGGTGTTATCGATGCGCCGATGGAGTACATCAATCACGTGGCAGCAGGGGCCCCTTCGATCAACCAGACCACGGGTGTTGTCACGCAACAGCCTGGCGGCAGCCGACTCGGACTACAAACTAGCGGCGGCTTGTCCGGGTCTCGCTGGGGGCTGCGCGGGATGGAGGACCTTGGCGGCGGTCTGCAGGCGCTCTTTGTGCTCGAAAGCGGTTTTGGCGTTGACGATGGGAAGTCCCAGCAGGCCGGGCGTCTGTTCGGCCGTCAGGGCTATCTGGGTCTGCGGCATGGAACCTATGGGACTCTGACTTTCGGGCGCCAGTACACGTCCATGTTCGACATCTTTTCAAACTTTGGTGCAATGAATTGGGCGCCGCTATTTGAACCGATGGTGGCGCAGATCGGCGCGAACTTCCGGGAGGACAACACGATTAAGTACACCGGTGCATTCGGCGGTCTCACTGCCGTGGCACATTGGAGTCTTGGCACGGGCGTCGGCGCCTTCGCTGGGCAACCATTGGCGTCGTCTGGCGCCGGAGAGGTTCCGGGACACTTCCGCGACAACACGGCGTACGGGGCGGCTCTGACTTATGCAAGCGGTCCGTACGGCATGGCTGTCGGGTACGACCAGTGGAATCCGGCGGTGACCACCGGCAACACGTCTGCGCTCAAGAAGGCGAGCGTCTCGGCAAGCTACACCGTTGGGCCCGCGAGATTTGTCGCCGGCTACCGATGGGGCAAAGACACCGACGCTTCGGGCAATGTTCGGCTGCGCGACGACTACTACTGGATTGGCGCGAGTTACCAAGCCACGGCTGCTCTCGCGCTAAGTCTTGGGTACTTCTACGATGATCTGAAAACACTTCGAGTGAGTACTGCTGCGCCAGCAGTCAATCCTGCGAATCCTTGGCAGGTAAGCCTGCTCGCGGACTACAACCTTTCAAAGCGTACCGATATCTACCTGACGATGGCCTATGTCAAGAACTCTGGCCTGAATTTCGATACCTCTGCCATTGGGTTCGCTAACGGGTATTTCCTTTCGCAGGGAAGTAGCAACCAGTATGGCGCCGCTATTGGTATTCGTCACAAATTCTGAGAGCCCGTTTGAAAAATCGCCGCAGATGTGCTCTAACGTTCGGATGAGGAAAAAAGAACATCGAGAACGGCAGGCAAGACGAAGCGATATCCGAGCGACCTGACAGAATGTGCGTCAATCTCGAGCACGCCCTGCGTGTGCTGGACGGACTGGGGCTGACGATGCTGGTCGTTCCCAAGGCACATGCGGCCAAGATCGGCGAGGCTGTGGCCAGGGAACAGCATGCCTGGCGGGAAGAGTAGGGCCGCACTCAGGATGGGCGTCATGCTCGAATACGGTCCGCGATCGATCAGGAAATGCCATTTGCTTGGCGTGCGGACGCGCCTTCCGCTTTGCTGTGTCACCCTTCAGCCTGGTGACGACGTCTTCGACGGTTTGGATCGCGCCGGTGGCGCACGCCTCGCTTGCAGTTGCTGCGCACGTTTGGCATCCTCCGGTCGGACGTGCCCGGCCTCCAGGCCGGCCCGATCCCTAAGAACACAATTGCCGGATCAATCATCAGCCCGGGCGATTGGGGGGGGTGGGGTTGGTCCAGCCATTCTCGAACACCATCTCGTCCAGGGATTGCCGTCCGGCCCAGCCTTCCTGTTCCAGCATCGGCTTCTCATAGAAGGTGTCGACCTGGCCGAGGCACAGCACAGCCACTGGCCGGGCACCGGGCGGCAGCCGCAGCAGCCGGCCAAGCTGTTCAGGGTCGAACAAGGAAACCCAGCCCACGCCGATTCCTTCGGCGCGCGCCGCAAGCCAGAGGTTCTGGATGGCGCAGGCCACCGAAGCGAGGTCCATGTCCGGCATGGTGCGCCGACCGAAGATATGCCGCTCACGTCCATCCATCAGCGTTGCCACCAGGACTTCCCCACAGTCCAGGATGCCCTCCACCTTGAGTCGCATGAACTCGTCCTGGCGTTCGCCCAGGGCGAGCGCGGTGCGCTGGCGTTCGGCATCGACCAGCGCGTGGACCTGCATTCTCAGGCTCCTATCAGTGAGGCGGATGAAGCGCCAGGGTTGCATGAAGCCGACGCTGGGGGCGAGATGCGCAGCGTGCAACAAGCGTTCGAGCAATGCAGGATCGAGCGGGTCCGGCCGAAAGTGGCGCATGTCGCGACGCTCCCGGATGACGCGATAGACGGCGGCAATTTCACTGTCGCTGTAGCGAGATGGGTTCATGGCTTGAATAGTCTGGCGGTAGCGCTGGGGCTGGAGGGAAAGTCGCCATGCAGGTAGCTTGCCACGATGGTGCCGGGACCATAGATGGCTTTGCCCTGTGCGGTTTGGCGATGCTGGCGCATCCTAGGTCTTGCTGGTCCAACCGATGCGGTGCCGCTCCTGGGTGGCCTCATGCCGCGCATCCTCTTCGCTGTGCAGGTACGCGCTGGTGGTGGCGATCGAGGCATGGCCAAAGTTGTCGCGCACAAAACGCAGGTCGACCTGCTGGTCGGTCATGTGCGAGCCAGCGGTGTGGCGCAGCCAGTGGGCCGAGGCGCTGGCCAGCACTGCGGCCTGCGCCTCCCATTCGGGCCCGCGCGCCCGCAGGCGCTCGGCCGCCAGGCCGAACACCTCTTTCAGGATCAGGTGCAGCGCGCCGCGTGACAGGGCCTTGTCGCGACCCGTCTCGCGGCCGATGACCGGCAGCACCAGCGGGCGCGTCTCGCCGAGTTGCGGCGTGGGCGGCAGTCCGATGGCGCGACGGTAGCGCGCCAGTTCGGCGATGAGCTCGTCGGTGGCCGGCACCAGCCGGGTCTTGTTGCCCTTGCCGACCACCTCCAGCCACCAGCGCTCGACCCCCTGGACATCGCGCCGGCAGAAGAAGGCGCCCATGGTGGTGGCCGTCAGTTCGGAGGCGCGCAAGCCGCCCAGATAGAGCACGCTCAGCACCCAGCGGCAGCGGGCGGCGTGCAGCATTTCTCGACCCGTCTCGGCCGGCATTGCTGCGACGGCGTCCTTGACCGTCTCCCAAAGGTCGTGGCTCAGATAACGGGTGATGCGCGCTTGGGCGGGGGCGCGCCGGCGGCGGGCGAGGGCGAGCGGGTTGCCGGCCAGGTAGCCCGCCTCGGTCAGCCAGGCGAACAGCGCATTCAGGATCACCAGCGCGTGGCGCACGCTGGCGGGCGACAGCGGCCCGGCAAACGGGCGCCAGTCCGGGTGGTGGCGGCCGAGCTTCTTGCTGCCGGCAAACCCAGCGTGAAGCAGGTTGAGGGTCGGTGAGGAAGCGCTCGTACGCGAGCAGGTCTTCATGGGTCAGCGACGACAGCGGCTTACCCTGCTGCAGGACCGCCCACAGGATCACTCGCTCCACCTCGCGCCGGTAGGCGGTGAGCGTCGCGGCGCTGTCGGCATAGCGCGCCAGCCAGGCGGTGACGGCGGCCAGGTCGTCGGCCGCGGCAATGCGGGTGGCCGTGGCCGGGGCGCGGTTGCTGCCGGCGGCGCCGGACAGTACCGAGGGCAGGCACAGCTGCTCCAGCGGCGTGGGCAGGGCGGCGACGAGGCCGGGCGTAGGTGGGGAGGGCGGATGGGCGGGGGATTCCAAGGTCGGGCCGTTAGTTTGCACAATTTTGTATCCGATACGTGGCCGTGAAAGCGACGCAGCCCGGGCGTGCGAGAACAAATTTACTTCACGAAATTCTGCACCATTTTGTTCCTCCGGCGAACACTCGAAGCAATTTTGTATCTTCGCCAACGTTTGTTCCATGCTCGTCGTGCGATTTCTCCCGAAGGTGCCCTATGGTTTACAACCATCGCCTCTTGGGCGATCAGCCCATTTTGGAGCGTCGCATGGAAGAGGGCATTGACGACAATTCCTTTTACTCTCGCCGGATGATAGACGGGCGAACCGTCGACACTTCCTACTGGGCTAGCCCCGACGAGGGAGCACTTACTGGTGACCGACGCGTCCTGTACCTTGCGAGAAAGCAGGCGGTTTCCCTGTAACTTTCCGGTGCCTCGGCCGAGAGCATCAGGCGGCTGACGTCGCTTGGCACAAGACAGGCCTATCGTCTCATCCGGGAGCGCTGCCTTGAGACGCATCCCGACGGGCGTCCTTATGGCTGGCGCGGACTTGTACCATGGCTCCGAGTCAAGCCATACCGTCGCAGCAGGAAGGTCCATGTCGACCAGTTCGGCCGCGGCGCTGCAGGCGCGATGCAGGCGCTGCTGGATTGCCAGCCGGCGCTTCGTCAGGCATTTGAGGCGCGTATCCTTGCGAGCGCCTCAGCCAAGCGGCTAGTCGAAACTAAACAGTCGAGAAGGCGCCATTGCGCGTGGTTTCTGGACCAATTACGTAGCTTCGGGTACGAAGCGCGAAACGAATGGCCGTTCAACACATCGAGCCTTGGCCACTATTCGATCTGCCGGTATATCGACAAGGTGCTGTCGGCCAACCCAAGGGCGCTGGCCGTGGCGAGTGGCGGGCCGAATTTGGCTTTGAAGCTGAGGTCCGGTGACGGAACCGGGCGGCCGGTGCTGAGGTTCATGCAACGCGTCGAGATGGACGCGCACAAGAGAACGGCAAGGGCGTCAATCTTGAGCACGCTCTGCGTGTCATGGACGGACTGGGTTTGACGATGCTGGTCGTTCCCGAGGCGCATGCGCCTTGGCTCGAACAGGCAGCGGCCATGCGGCCCAGACGTAGAGCGAAGCAATTGTGCCACCGGCTCGCCATCGATAACTGCGGCCAATAGGCAATTGCGGTGGCACTTTTGCTTTCACTTGGATCGAAGGCAAAAGTGCCATTTCGCACACAGCGCGCCTGAAATTTGCCACTTCTCAACCTAGACTTCGAGACCTGTCCATAAGGTCTTGATCTGATGGAAAATTCTCCGCAGTTCACGGGGCCGGTCGCGCTTGCCCGACCGCCTGGGGCACACCGGTTGGAAGCCTTCAGCCCGAAGCTGGGACGGCGGTTGACGTTCTACCGGCGCGCCTTGCTTGACCTGTGGTTGCTGTTCGAGGCGGATCCCAGCGTGATCGCATTTTGTGAGCGCCCTGGCTACGTACACCTTGGTGGAAACGCTCGGCTTGCCGATTTCTGGGCTCAATACGTCGACCGACAAGAGCTGGTTCTTCTCGCAGACGCCGGTATGGACGAGAGGGCAGCGCCGGGTAAGCAGGAACTGGACGAGGCAGCATTCTCAATCCGCAGCATGGCGTCGGCCGACCTCGCGGCCGCGCGCGTGTGGATTGGCAACTGGCAGCGCATGCTGCCGTGCATCGTGGCCAATCGAGGCCTCGTCCCATGGTCACTGTCCCGATCGGTCGAGCGCCTCCTGGAAAAACCCCAGCAGCTCGAGACAATCCAGCGCAAATGTTCGAACGTGGAGCCGGTCTTGTTGCGGGCAGCACTGTTTGGCCTGGTGCATGCCGGTCGCGTCGCAGCGCCTGACCTGCGTACTCATCCACTGTCCTTGCACACGTCGTTCGCTGTAGTCGACACGAACTCATGAACCGCCGCAAACCGGAGTTGCAAGCTCTCGACCTGGCGTCATGGCCGGAGGTCGCCTATACAGAGCTCGATTCAGTGCAGCGGCACGCGTTTGAGAGACGTAGAGAGGCGATCGTGCGCTATGCCGGAGGTGAATCGCTCAGGCAGATTGAGCAATCCACGGGGGTGAGCCGGCGCGATCTGTATCGATGGCTTGAACGAGCCATGGTTCCTCACTCGGATGGCCGGCCATATGGCTTTCGTGCCCTGGGTCGCTATACGCGGATCGCAGAGTATGCTCGAGTCAGCACAGTAAGAATTGGTGGAGAGCGCGGCAATTCCGGCGGGGCCGGTGCACTCTCGCAACTCTTCGAGCGCTATCCGTCGCTTAGCACCTGGTTGCGCTTGCAGATCAAGCAGCGTCGGGTTCTGCTCGTGCAGATCAATACCGACGGGCGGCTGCGCACACGTCTGCGCGGACTGCAAGCTCTCCATGATGAATTCCTGCGGCAGTGTCGGCTGGTGGGCCTGAAGCTAACGGACTACCCGTTCAATACGGCAGGGCGTGCGATTCGCTCACTGTCGGAGCTTCTGAAGGCGGAAATGTTGCGCAGCTTCGGCCTGGCGGCACGTTCGGCTGGTGCTTCACACCTGAAGGGGCTGCCACACCGAGAGGGCGGCGACGGCAGTCCAGCGGCGACGCATCCTTATCAGATCGTCGAGTTCGACGGTCACCGACTCGATCTTCGGCTGAAGCTTATCGTCCGCGATCCGCTTGGCTTTGAGCATGAGTTCGAGATTGAGCGGGTATGGTTGTTGGTGATCATTGACGTCTGCACGCGGGCCGTGCTGGGCTATCACCTCGTGCTGGCGCGAGAATTCGGCCGTTACGACGTGATCAAGACCATCGAGAAGGCATTGGAGCCCCATCATGCCCGCGCCTTCTCCATCGATGGGCTCGGCTACGAGGCGCAGGGAGGCCTTCCTTCACAGAGGTGGCCAGAGCTCTCGTATGTCACGTGGGAATGGATGAAGCTCGACAACGCCAAGGCGAACCTGGCTAACGAAACGCTGAGGGCACTGTGTGAATTCATCGGTTGTCTCGTCGATGCCGGTCCCAGGTACTGTCCGGATGAGCGCCCGTACATTGAACGCTTCTTCGGCACGATGGCGCAGCGACTGTCTTCGCGCCTACCCGGCTACACGGGTTCGCACCCACGCGATTTGCGCCGCGCGCTCGCCGATCCGAAGGGCAATCTTCGGCTCTATGTGTCGCTCGACGAACTGGAGGAACTGGTTGAATATGCGATCACGACGTACAACGGTACACCGCATACCGGCTTGAACAGCGTGACCCCGCTCGAAGCAATGGAATACTTGCTCAATACTCAACAGACGGTGCTGACGCGGCTTGCTGAGCATCATCGTCGCACGCTGTGCTTGATGCAGTCGTCCCGCCGTTGTCGTGTGCGTGCCTATCTTGATCAAGGCGTACGTCCGCACATTAACCTGTATGGCGTGCGCTACACGAGCGGTGTGCTGGCAAGAAGCACGCGGCTGGTCGGCAAGCAACTACTCGTCTACCTGAATGCTGACGATCTGCGATGCGTGCGAGCCTTTCTCACGGATGGCACGGAACTCGGCATCCTGGATGCACAAGGCGCCTGGGGTGTGGTGCCGCACAACCTGAAGCTGCGCCAGGAGGTGAGAAAGCTGCGGGATCGGCGTCGAAGCCAACCGGGCGACTCGAACCCGATCGAAACTTATGTGCAGGCCAAGCTCGCGCAGGCAAAGACGAGTCGGAAGGCCGCGACGGAATACGCGCGGACCGTGCGGCTGCTTGCCAGTGCACCGACAACGCGTACGCCAGCCGAGGCCACGCCTACCACGCGGAGCGCCGCCTCCTCTGTGGTGTCCGCACCGGCCACGGCAGCGGCGGACGGTGTCCCGATCGCGCCTAGAACGCCGGCGCAGCCGCGCAAACTCACGATCGGCACTGGCCAAGTCTTCTAACACCATTTTTCACATTGCGAGGTATGCCATGGCACCTCAGATGTCGCGTCCGATCGATCCGTCACTTCACCCGCTGGTGACCGGCAACTATCGTATCGCCACGCCTGCGATCGAAGCCTTTTATGAACTGGTTGCTCGATGTCTACGCTACCGGGTCATGGGAGCACTGACCTATGGCCCGTCCCGCATCGGCAAGACACGCGCCATCGAGTACGTGCGATTACTGCTGGCGCGCAATTATCCGAAGATGACGAGCTACCACGCGCAATGCGAACACAAACCGCGGCATGCCGAAGGCCCGTTCTTTGCGAACTTGCTCGAGGCTGTTGGAGATCCGGACCCGAACGCAGGTTCCAATCCGGCCAAGCGGATGCGTCTGGCCCTGCGGATTCGCGAGGCGGCGGCTCGAGCGGGGAGCGGCACGGTGCTGCTCTTCTGTGACGAGGCACAGCGCTATAACGACAACGAGTATGAGTGGCTGCGTGACGTCCACGATTCTCTCGATCGGCAGCAGATCAAGCTGTTTACCTTTCTGGCTCTTTTGAAAAATGAGTGGGTTATGCGGCATGCGGGTTGATCGCGGAGAAGTCGAGCTTTCCGGCGATCAGGA
>NZ_JBYSYC010000075.1:0-23145 GCF_058782875.1 Cupriavidus sp. FW305-F7
TCACCGGCGACATGCGCTACCGCCCGAGCCCGTGGCTGTGGCGCCGTGCCGGCCTGGGCCTGTCGCTGCTGGCCGAAAGCGCCTGACGCAGGCGACCAGCCAGAATAAAGGCGCTGCCAGGATTGCTGGCAGCGCCTTTTGCTTATCGCCCACGATACCCGCGGGCAGTGCTGCAGACCTATGGATGATCCGAACCGCGCCGGAGCAGCGCCTGCACCTCCCCCATGATGCCGCGGCGGAACGTGAGCACGCACAGGATAAAGATCACGCCGGTCACCAGCGTCACGGACTCACCCAGTGTCGCGAACCACTCCACCCCCGTCAGGCTGGCCAGCCCCGCGCCGATATCGCCGAGCTTGTTCTCGAGCACAACTATGACCAGCGCGCCGAGCACCGGTCCGGTGAGCGTGCCCATGCCGCCGACCAGCGTCATCAGAATTACCGTCCCAGACATCGTCCAGTGGACATCGGTCAGCGTCTCGAAGCAGAGCACCAGCGCCTTCATCGAGCCCGCCAGGCCAGCTAGCGCCGCAGACAGCACAAAGGCCAGCAGCTTGAAGCGGTTGGCGTCGAAGCCCAGCGACACCGCGCGCGCCTCGTTCTCCTTGATGGCCCTGAGCAGTTGCCCGAACGGCGAATGGACGACGCGGACGATCAACGCGAAGGCCGCCACGAAGATTGCGACGACGACGTAATAGAACGTCATGTCGGAGGACAGCGGCAGCGCGCCGAAAAGGCTGCCCCGCGGGATCCCTTGCATGCCGTCTTCGCCGCCGGTGGCCGGCGCCTGCAGGCAGACGAAGAAGAACATCTGGGCCAACGCCAGCGTGATCATCGAGAAATAGATGCCCTGCCGGCGAATGGCGAGCGCGCCCATCAGCAGGCCCACCACTGAAGCCGTCGCCACGCCGGCCAGCAGGCCGACCTCAGCGGAAACGCCCCAGGTCTTCATTGCATACCCGGTGACATAGCCGGCACCGCCAAAGAACGCGGCGTGGCCGAACGACAGCAGGCCGGTAAACCCGAGCAGCAGGTTGAAAGCCGCGGCGAACAGTGCGAAGCAAAGAATCTTCATCACGAACACCGGGTAAGCGCCAGCCTGGGGTGCTAGCACCAGCAGAATCAGCATTACCGCGCCGGCATACGTGGACACCCACGCAGCGGAACCGCGGGCGAGTCCAGCGGGGGGCGCAAGCCGGGAGATAGAGAAGTATCCGCTCATCATTTTTCCTTACCAAACAGTCCTGCAGGCCGAAACAGCAAGACGATGACCATCACGAGAAACACCACGGTCGAGGAGGCTTCCGGGTAGAACACCCTGGTCATGCCCTCGACGACCCCCAGTCCGAGCCCGGTCAGCACGGCGCCAAGGATCGAACCCATGCCGCCGATCACCACCACGGCAAACACCAGGATGATCAGGTTCTGCCCCATCAGCGGTGACACCTGGCTGATCGGCGCGGCGAGCACGCCGGCGAGGCCGGCCAGCGCTACCCCGAAGCCATAGATGGCCGTAATCAACAGCGGCACATTGACGCCAAACGCCTCCACGATCTTCGGGTTCTCGGTTCCCGCGCGGAGCACGGACCCGAGCCTGGTCTTCTCGATCAGGAACCAGGAACCCAGGCACACCGACAGGGATGCACCGACGACCCAGGCGCGGTAGTTGGGCAGGACCATGAAGCCCAGGTTTGTCCCGCCGGAGAGCGCTTCCGGAGTCGAGTACGGCAGGCCAGAGACCCCATAGGCCGAACGCAATACACCTTCCACCACCAGTGTCACGCCGAGCGTCAGCAACAGGCCATAGATATGGTCGAGCTTGTAGATGCGCCGAAGCAGCAGCCGCTCCAGCACCACGCCCAGGATGCCAACGGCAAGTGGGGCCAGCAACAGCATCGTCCAGTAGGACAGTCCCAGATAGGTCGTGCCCATCCACGCCAGCACGGCCCCCAGCATGAACAAGGCGCCATGCGCGAAGTTGATGACGTTCAGCAGTCCGAAGATCACTGCCAGGCCGAGGCTGAGCATGGCGTAGAACGCGCCATTGACTAGGCCGAGCAAGACCTGCGAGAGCAACGACGGCAGCGGTATTCCGAAGATTTCAATGGGCATCGTCAGCCTCACACTCCAAGTAGTTCGTGCAGCACCGGCATCTTGGCGTGCAGCTCATTGGCCGCGAAGCGCTCGACGATGCTGCCATGCTCCATCACGTAGAAGCGGTCGGCCAGCGGCGCGGCGAAGCGGAAGTTCTGCTCCACCATCACCACCGTGTACCCCTTCTGCTTGAGCATCAGGATCATGCGCGTGAGCGCCTGCACGATCACCGGTGCCAACCCTTCCGAGATTTCATCGAGCAGCAGCAGGTTGGCACCCGTGCGCAGGATGCGCCCGACCGCCAGCATCTGCTGCTCGCCGCCGGAAAGACGCGTGCCCTGGCTCTGGCGCCGCTCCTTCAGGTTCGGGAACATCTCGTAGATATCGGCCTCGCTCATGCCCTTGCTGGTGTCCGCGCCCTTGAGCACGGGCGGCAGCATCAGGTTTTCTTCGCAGGAGAGGCTGGAAAAGATCGCGCGCTCTTCCGGGCAATAGCCAATGCCGTAGTGCGCGATCTTGTGTGTCGGCAGGCCGATGGTTTCATGGCCATTGACTTTGATCGAGCCCTTGCGCGCGCCCGTGAGGCCCATGATCGCGCGCAGCGTGGTGGTGCGCCCGGCGCCGTTGCGGCCCAGCAGCGTGACCACTTCACCGTGGTTCACGGTCAGGTCCACGCCGTGCAGGATGTGCGATTCGCCGTACCAGGCCTCCAGGCCCTTGATCTCGAGCGCGGGTGTGTTGGATGTTGTCATGTGTGGTTCCCCGGCCGTCTCAGTGCGCGCCCTGCAGTTCCGCGTCGACGGTGCCCATGTAAGCCTCCATCACGCGCGGGTCCTTCGACACTTCGGCGTACGGGCCTTCGGCCAGGATCGCGCCGCGCTGCAGCACGGTGATCTTGTCTGCAATGGACGAGACCACGCTCATGTTGTGCTCCACCATCAGGATGGTGCGGCCCGCCGAAACCTTCTTGATCAGCTGCGTGACGCGGTCCACGTCCTCGTGGCCCATGCCCTGGGTGGGCTCGTCCAGCAGCATCAGCTCGGGCTCCATCGCCAGCGTGGTGGCGATCTCCAGCGCGCGCTTGCGGCCGTACGGCAGGTTGACCGTCTGGGTGTGCGCGACCTCGGTCAGCCCGACCTGCTCGAGCAGTTCCATGGCGCGCTCGTTCAGCACGTCCAGCGAGCGCTCGCTGCGCCAGAACTGGTACGCCGTGCCGAGCTGGCGCTGCAGGCCAATGCGCACGTTCTCCATCACCGTCAGGTGCGGAAACACCGCCGAGATCTGGAAGGAACGGATCATGCCGCGCCGCGCGATCTGCGCGGGCTTCTCGCCGGTGATGTCGATGCCGTTGAAAAGGATGGTGCCGGTGGTCGGCTCCAGGAACTTGGTGAGCAGGTTGAAGCAAGTGGTCTTGCCCGCGCCGTTGGGGCCGATCAATGCGTGGATCGAGCCGCGGCGTACTTGCAGGTTGACATCGCTGACCGCCGTAAAGCCCCTGAAGGCCTTCGACAACTGCGTTGTCTGCAGGATGAGATCTGACATGGGAAGTGGAGGCGCTCGGGTGAAGGACAAAACAGGGTCTCCGGTGGCCTTGGCCACCGGGATTCCCTTCAAGCGGGGATCAGGGAAAGACGCGTCGCGTCAGCCCTTCAGCGGGCAGGCGCTCTGCGCCAGCGGTTCAAACGCCTTGTCCTTCGGAATCACTTTGCGGATCTTCATCAGGTCCCACTCGCCCTTCGACTCCGCCGGTCCCTTGGCTTCGGCGAGGTACATGTCGTGGACCATCTGCCCGTTGGCCTGGATACGGCCGCCCTTGGCAAAGAAGTCGTTGACCGGCGTCTCGCGCATCTTCGCCATGACCTTGTCGGGGTCCGCGCTGCCGACGGCCTGTACGGCCTTGAGGTAGTGGATGACAGCGGAGTACATGCCGGCCTGGACCATCGTCGGCATCGCCTTGGTCTGGGCAAAGTACTTCTTGCCGAAGGCCCGGGTCTCGTCGTTGTAGTCCCAGTAGAAGGCCGTGGTGAACTGGAGGCCCTGCGACGCCTTCAGGCCCATACCCTTCAGGTCGCTATCGAAAATCAGCAGGGGTGCGACCACCTGCTTCCCTGTCCCCAGGCCGAACTCCGCGGCCTGGCGCACCGCGTTCTGGGTATCGCGCCCGGCATTGGCCAGTGCGATGACCTGGGCCTTGGACGCCTGTGCCTGCAGCAGGAACGAAGCGAAATCCGATGCGGAGAGCGGGTGCCGGACCTTCCCGCTCACCTTGCCGCCGGCTTGCTCGACCACTGCCACGGCATTGGCTTCCAGCGAATGGCCGAAGGCATAGTCAGCGGTCACGAAGAACCAGTCTTTCTTGCCATCCTCGACGATCGCCCGCGCCGTGCCGTTGGCCAGCGCATAGGTGTTGTAGACGTAGTGCACACCGTAAGGCGAGCACTGCTTGCCCGTGAGCTCGGTCGTGGCGGAACCCGCGAAGATGGTGATCTTCTTCTTGCTGGCGCCAAGCTTTTGCAGCGCCAGCGCCGAGGCCGAGTCGGTGGACTCGATGATCATCTCGACGTTATTGCGGTCATACCACTCCCGCGCCCGGGTCGCGGACACATCGACCTTGTTCTGGTAGTCCGCGCTCAGGACTTCAATGGGCCTGCCGAGAACCTTGCCGCCGAAATCCTGGACCGCCATCTTGACCGCGGCAACCCCGCCCGGCCCGCCAATGCCTGAATACACGCCCGTCATATCTACGAGGGCGCCGATCCGGAAGGGCTCCTCAGCCAGCGCCGGATGGCAGAGCGTTGCCAGGCAAGCCAGCGCGCATGTGCGCAGCACCGTAGTCTTCATTGAATGTCTCCAGTCGTACGTTTTCGTCGTGGGCTACCGCTGCGGACAGGGCAGCCTTCTTCTTTCTTTGCAACAACGATGCCAGCCCTGGAACGCCTTAAAACCAGCAGAAATCGGTGATTTCTGTGTCTTCGCCGGCTTGACGAGGACATTCGTGCCCACGCACATGTCCTCGGAAAATACAGTCCCGGTGTTCTCGAAGGGGCCGTGAGCAGCAGCTCAGCACTAAACGACAAAGCGCCGGTCTCCGGCGCCGCCAGCGCGGGCACACCGATGGCGGACCGCCCAGACCACGGCGCGCATTGCCTTGCTTCCAAGGCGGTGGACTGTCCGCGTGCAGTGCTCGAACGCCACGTCATCGGGAAAATACCGAAGCTCCGCGGCACTGCCGAGGATCACCGCGATATCGAGTGGGGATTCCTGCTGGATAGCCAGCGCCAGCAGGCGGCTAAGCCGCCGCGTCACTGCGTTGCCATCGTCCGGCCTTTGCAGCCTGGCTTCCGACTGGATGGCACGCACCGCGGCCCGGATGTGGTGGAGCATCTCTGCAATACACATCTCGGACTGCGTTGACCGTATCGATTGCCGTTCGCCTGCCACCGTCCACTCCTTGTATTGCAGCGCCTCGCCTGTGGGTTGTCAGAACAGTTCGGGCGGGATGGCCAGCACGCTATCCGCCCCATGCAGGATGCGATGCCGGTGTGCGCCGGCCTGTGCCAGTACGTGCTCGGCGAAGAAACGCGCGGTGGCCACCTTCGCCTCCATGAATGCCTTGTCTTCGCCACGCACCAAGTAATCGTCGGCAACAAGCAACGCACGTGCCAACAGCCACCCAGCCACCAACTCACCCGCCAGGGTCAGGTAAGGAACGCTTCCGGCATAAACCGCATTGGGGGCTCGTGCCCCCTCGCGCACGACATACTCGATTACATCGAGGAAAGCCTCCCGCGCATGTGCCAGACCGGCCCTGACCGATGCGGCGGCCTCGCCATCCCGTTGCGCGAGTTGCGCCTCGGTCTGCTCGATCTGCGCGGCGATCGCCCGCGCCGTCGCGCCGCCTTCGCGAATCGTCTTGCGGCCCACCAGGTCGTTTGCCTGGATGGCGGTGGTGCCTTCATAGATCGGCAGGATCCGGGCGTCGCGGTAGTATTGCGCGGCGCCGGTTTCTTCGATGAAGCCCATGCCGCCATGGACCTGGATATTCAGCGAGGTGACCTGCACGCCCATTTCGGTACAGTAGCCCTTGATCAGCGGCAGCAGGAACTCATAGAACGCGTGCTGGGCCTGCCTGACCCCGGCGTCAGGGTGGCGGCAAGCCTGATCGTCGGCGGCAGCGGCGACCAGCAGCATCGCCCGGCAGCCCTCGATGCGCGCCCGCATTTCCATCAGCATCCGACGCACGTCCGGATGACGGATGATGGCGACACTGCCCGCGGCCGATCCATCCACCGGACGGCCCTGCACGCGCTCCCTCGCATACGCCACGGCCTGCTGGTACGCGCGTTCGGCAATGGCGACCCCTTGCACGCCCACGGCAAAGCGTGCCGAGTTCATCATCTGGAACATGTACTCCAGGCCGCGGTTCTCCTCACCGATCAGGTAGCCGGTCGCTCCGCCATGGTCTCCATACTGCATCACCGCCGTCGGACTCGCCTTGATGCCCAGCTTGTGTTCGAGACTGGCAGCGTGCACGTCGTTGCGTTCGCCCAGGCTCCCGTCTGCCTGGACCAGGACCTTCGGCACCATGAACATGCTGATGCCCTTGATGCCCTCGGGCGCGCCTGCGACCCGGCCGAGCATCAGGTGCACGATGTTCTCGGTCAGGTCGTGGTCGCCGTAGGTGATGAAGATCTTGGTGCCGAACAGCTTGTAGGTTCCGTCCTGCTGGCGCTCGGCGCGCGTGCGCACCAGCGACAGGTCGCTGCCCGCCTGCGGTTCGGTCAGGTTCATGGTCCCGGTCCACTGGCCCGAAACCAGCTTGTGCAGGTACGTCTGGCGCATCGCCTCCGAACCGACTGCAGCCAGCGCGGCGATGGCGCCGTCGCTGAGCAGTGCGCATAGCGCGAAGCTCAGGTTGGCGGAGTTGACCATTTCCGAGCACGCTGCGCCGATCACCTTGGGCAAGCCCTGCCCGCCGAATTCCGGCGGATGCTGGACGCCAAGCCATCCGGCTTCCGCGTACTGGCGGAACACCTGTCGCATACCGGGGCTCGTCTTCACTACCCCATCAACCAGGGTCGCCGGCTCGCGGTCGCCGCTGGCGTTCAGCGGCGCGATTACCTCCTCGTTGAAGCGGGCACACTCTTCCAGCACAGCGGCTGCTGTCTCGATGCCGGCATCCTCGAAGCCATCCAGCCGGGCAAGCTCGTCCAGGCCAGCCAGGTGCTCGATGTTGAAGAGAAGGTCCTTGAGCGGCGCTACGTATGTCATTGGGGTCTCGCGTATAGGGGGACACGCCTGGCCGATTCATGTCGTCGGGCAAACGCATCCGGGATTGAAGGAGAAAAGCGCGGGTGTTCCTGAGTCAGGCGTGCGGCTGAGGAGCGCCGTTGATTCGCGCCCTGTGGCAGGGCAATACCCGATATGCGCAGGGGGACGCCGGGGGCGGACGTAGATCCCGCCCTCCGGCAACTGCATTTCAGCGGCCGGTGAAGCGTGGCGCCCGCTTTTCCAGGAAGGCGATGATGCCTTCGCCGGCGTCGCCTGTCTGTGTGGCCAGGACAAAGAGTTCGGCTTCCGCCCGCAGGCCAGCCTCAAGGTCCAGCGTTGCCGCCCGCCTGACCGCCTCGCGGGCGAGGTGGACGGCGGCGGGCCGCCCTTCCGCAAGCGAGGCGAGGAATGCCAGGCCAATGCTCACGGCATCGCCATCCTCGACCAGCTTGTCGACCAGGCCGATCTCCAGCGCCTCATCGGCAGAGACAAGGCGACCGGAAAGGATCAGCTCCATCGCCTTGTCGGATCCGACCAGGCGCGGCAGGCGCTGGGTCCCGCCATAGCCGGGTATCAGGCCGAGCTTGATCTCCGGCAAACCCAGCCTGGCGCCGGTGATCGCCACCCGGTGGCTGCAGGACATGGCAAGCTCCAGGCCGCCGCCCAGTGCCGCGCCCCGGATCACCGCAACCGTCGGTACCCGCAGGGCAGCCAGCCTGGAGAACGTGCCCTGCCCCAGCGCAGCGCCGTCACGATGTTGCGATGCCGTCCTGCCGCACAGCTCACCGATGTCGGCGCCGGCGCAGAACGCCCGGTCGCCGCCGCCGACCACCAGTACCGCCCGGACGTCGGAGTCGGCGATGGCATCAATGCACTTCGACAGGGTCTGGATCATGTCGGAGTTCAGCGCATTGAGCGCCGCCGGCCGGTCGAGTGTCAGCACCGCCACGTCGTCGGCATAGTGCAGGCCGATCGTCATGACTTGTTCTCCCCGCTATCCTCCCCGATCTGGCCGGCAACCTTCCCTTGGTAGACGTCACGGAAGCGGGGCTTGCGCTTCTCCAGGAAGGCATGGACGCCCTCCTGCGACTCGGCGGTGCCGTAGTACAGCGCCAGTGCCTGCATGCCCAGCCCGCCAATACCGCGGATGGAGTCCGTATCGGCATTGAAGGACCGCTTGGCGATCGCCAGCGCGGTCGGGCTCATGACGAGGATCTCCTGGCACCACTTATCGACTTCGGCATCGAGTTGGTCGGCCGGCACCACGGCGTTGATCAAACCCATGGCCAGCGCCTCGGCGGCGGTGTAGCGCCGGCACAGGAACCAGATCTCGCGGGCACGCTTCTCGCCGACGACGCGAGCCAGCAAGGCCGTACCGAAGCCGGGATCGACCGAGCCAACCTTGGGGCCGACCTGGCCGAACTGCGCGGTGTCCGCGGCAATCGCCAGGTCGCAGCAGGTCACCAGCACATTGCCGCCGCCGATGGCATAGCCATTGACGCGCGCGATCACGGGCTTGGGGCATTCACGAATGATGCCCTGCAGCTCCTCGACCGGGAGGCCGATCACGCCGCGGCCGTCGTAGCCACCATCGTGCGCGGACTGGTCGCCGCCAGTGCAGAATGCCTTTTCGCCGGTACCGGTCAGCACGACCACACCGACCGACTTGTCCCACGACGCCGCATTAAGCGCGTGGATCAGCTCGTCGCAGGTGCGGCCACGGAAAGCGTTGTACTTCTGCGGGCGGTTGATGGTGATGCGCGCCACACCTTCGCGCACTTCATAGAGGATGTCGGTATATTCGTTCATGGTTCTCAACCGTGCATGGTCAGGCCGCCGGAGACGCTGAGGACCTGACCGGTAATGAAGTTGGCGTCGTCACTGGCGAGGAATGCCACGATGCCGGGAATGTCGTCGGGCTGGCCCAGGCGCTTGAGCGGAATCGCGCGCTTCAGCCCTTCATAGATCTTCTGGCCGAACTCGCCCTCGCCCAGGAAGGACTGCAGCAGAGCCGTATCGGTCGGGCCGGGGCACACCACGTTGACGTTGATGTTGTTGCGCGCGCATTCGCGGGCAATGGTCTTGCTGAAAGCGATGACACCGCCCTTGCACGCCGAATACACCGACTCGCCCGACGAGCCGACGCGGCCCGCGTCCGAGGAGATGTTGACGATCTTCCCCTGCTTGCGCTTGACCATCCACGGCAGCACGGCGTGGTGCAGGTTCAGCGGCCCCAGCAGGTTGATGCCGATCACCTTCTGCCAGAATTCCGGGGTGGTCTCCAGGAACTGCATGGCGACGTCCCAGCCCGCGTTGTTGACCAGCGCATCGATGCCGCCGTGCTTCTCCGCGACCTTGCCGATCGCCTCGGTCACCGCTGCGTGATCGGTAATGTCGAGCTGCAGCTGCGTGAGCTGCTTGCTGTGTGCCTTCAGCTCGGCGCTCAGATTCTCCAGCGCGCCCGCATTGACATCCACCGCGACCACATGCGCGCCTTCGTCGCAGAAGCGCTTGCACAATGCCTTGCCGATGCCACCGGCAGCGCCGGTGATCACGACGACCTTTTCGTTCAAACCTCGCATAATGTTACCTCCTGTTTCCATTCCTACTGAACTCGGTTCGACAAGATTTCCGCGGCCATCTTGCGCAGCGCAAACTTCTGGAGCTTGCCCGTTGCCGTACGCGGCAACGGCTCGAATACCACGTGCTGGGGCGTCTTGAATCCGGGCAGCCGCTGGCGGCAGTACTGGATGACGTCTTCCGCGTTGAGCGTGCCGGCGTATTCAGGCTTGAGTTCCAGCATCGCGCACGGCACCTCGCCCCATTTCGCATCAGGGACGGCCACGACCGCCGCGTTCTGCACTGCCGGATGGGTATAGAGAACCTCCTCGACCTCGAGGGAGGAAATGTTCTCGCCGCCGGAAATAATGATGTCCTTGGCGCGATCCTTGATTTCGATATAGCCATCGCTGTGGACCACGGCCAGGTCACCGGTGTGGTACCAGCCGTCGGCGAACGCTTCCTCGGTGGCCTCGGGATTCTTCAGGTATCCCTTCATGGCCAGGTTGCCGCGGAACATCACTTCGCCAATGGCCTTGCCGTCGCGCGGGATCGGGTTGAAGGCGGCATCGACCACCATCATCTCTTCCATCACCACGCTGCGCACACCCTGGCGCGACAGGTGGGCGAAGTAGCCGTCCTCGCCTTCGCCTTCCCATTCCCGCTGCGGCTGGCACAGGGTGTTGACGCCGTGCATTTCCGTCATGCCGTACACGTGCAGCAGCGAAAAGCCGAGGCCCGAGATCCTGCGCAGCACCGCCGTCGGCGGCGAGGCGCCGGCACAGACGATCCGGATCGGCCGCGACGGCTTCGACCAGCCTTCAGGCTTGCCGTCGATCAGGAAGTCGAGCACGGTCGGCGCGCAGCACAGGTGCGTCACGCCATGCGTGGCGATGGCGTCGTAGATTTCCTTTGCCACCACCTTGCGCAGGCAGATATGGGTGCCGCCCATGGCGGCCATGGCCCAGGCAAAGCACCATCCGTTGCAGTGGAACAGCGGCAGCGTCCAGAGGTAGACCGGGTCGGCGCCAACCAGTCCGGCATTGATGGATTGGCCCAGGGCGTTCAGGTAGGCACCGCGATGGTGGTAGACCACGCCCTTCGGGCTGCCGGTAGTACCGGAGGTGTAGTTCAGCGCAATGGCGTCCCATTCGTCTTCCGGATATCGCAACTCCACGTCCGCTGCCGACGCAAGGAAAGCCTCGTAGTCGACGGCGCCGACCGTATCCTCCGCGCCGGAGGCCGGGTCGCGGATGTCGATCACCTGGATCGGCATGCCGGTCTGCGCCACCGCCTCGCGCACAGTCGCCGCGAATTGCGTATCGGCCAGCAGGATGCGCGTTTCCGAATGCTGCAGGATGAACGCGATGGCGGGCGCGTCAAGGCGGATATTGATGCTGTTCAGCACGGCGCCCGAAAGCGGCACGCCAAAATGGGCCTCCAGCATCTCGGGAACGTTGGGGGCAATGATGGAGACCGTATCGCCCCGCTCCACGCCGACGGTGATCAGCGCCCGGGCCAGCTGGTAGCACCGGTCCGCGTACTGGCGCCATGAATAGCGCCGGTCCTGGTAAATGACCGCATCCCGGTCGGGGAAGACATCCGCCGCGCGGCGCAGGAAATGCAGCGGTGTCAGGGGTACGAAGTTCGCTTGGCGTTTGTGCAGGCCTTGATCGTATTTCGTCAGCATTAGTGTCTCCGGCTGCTGTTTTTACTTAAACTGCGACGGCAAGTCGGGTGGCCTGGTCGATGGCCCGCAGGGCATCCAGCTCGCTGGCGACATCGGCGCCACCGATCAGCCTTGGCGCTGTGCCCCGGGCCTTGAGCTGGTCGTAGAGATCGCGATTGGAGTTCTGGCCCGCGCACAGCACCACGTGATCCACCGGCAGCACATGCGCCTTGCCATCAACCGTGTAGTGCAGCCCTTCATCGTTGATGGCGTCGTACGTGGCACCCGCGGTCATCGCGATATTGGCCTTGCGCAGCTTTGCCTTGAGAATCCAGCCCGTCGACTTGCCGAGGCGCTTGCCAAGCGGTTCCGCCTTGCGCTGGAACATGTGGACGCTGCGCCGCGGTGCGGGATGGTCCGCCGCGGGCGCGAGTCCGCCGGAGTTCGAATTCGATGCGTCCACGCCCCAGGCGCGGAAGAATGCTTGCGCATCGAGCGACTCCTCGGCATCTCCCAGCAGGAACTCAGCGACATCGAAGCCGATACCCCCTGCCCCGATGATCGCGACCCGCTGGCCGACCTCGACCTTGCCGGAAAGGACATCGATGTAGGACACGGCTTTCGGATGGTCGACACCGGCGAAGTCCGGCACGCGCGGCCTCACGCCGGTCGCCAGCACGATCTCGTCGAACGCGCCGCCGATCAGGTCGTCAGCAGTCGCCGGCTGCCCCAGGCGCAGCGTGACGCCAAGCTTTTCCAACCGGACCCGGAAGTACCGCAGCATTTCGTGGAATTCCGCCTTGCCCGGCACCGACTTGGCCAGGTTCAGCTGGCCACCCAGTTGCTGGTCGGCTTCGAACAGCGTGACATCATGCCCACGCTCCGTGGCGTTAATCGCAAAGGCCATCCCGGCGGGGCCGCCGCCGACCACCGCGATCCGCTTGCGCTTCAATGCCAGCCCGATCGGAAACTCGATCTCTCGACCGGCGCGCGGATTGACCAGGCAGGTTGCGGTGCGCTCGGTAAAGATGCGGTCAAGGCAGGCCTGGTTGCAGGCGATGCAGGTGTTGATCTCATCGCTGATGCCGAGGCGCGCCTTCCTGGCGAAGTCAGGATCCGCCAGCAGCGGGCGAGCCATGGAGACCAGGTCCGCCACACCGGAAGCGATCAGTTCCTCGGCAACCTCCGGCGTATTAATACGGTTGGAAGCCATCACCGGAATGCCGACCGATTGCTTAACGTTGCGGATGGCTTCACGCCATGCCGCGCGCGGCACGGTGGCCCCGATCGTCGGCACGGCGGATTCGTGCCAGCCGACGCCCGTATTGATCAGGTCGGCGCCCGCCGCTTCGACTTGCCTGGCGAACGAAGCGATCTCCTCGCCGGTCATGCCACCTTCGACCAGATCAATCGAAGAGATCCGATAGATCAGCATCGAGTTGCGGCCGAGGCGTTCCCGCACAGCCCGCACCACCTCGAGCGGAAAGCGGATACGGCCCTCCAAGCTGCCGCCGAATTCGTCGCTGCGCTGGTTGGTCAGCGCAGCGGTGAATTCATTGATCAGATAGCCCTCCGATCCCATGATCTCCACGCCGTCGTAACCCGCCTCGACGGCAAGGGCCGCGGTGTTGACAAAGTCGTCGATGGTGCGCCACACATCTTCGGTGCTCAGCGCGTGAGGCGGATAGGTGTTGATCCGTGCCTTGCCCGGCGACGGGGCAACACAAATCGGCACCTTGGCATAGCGGCCGGCGTGAAGGATCTGCAGGATGATCTTGCCGCCGGCCTGATGCACTGCCTGCGTCACCGCCCGGTGCTCATCGAGTTGTTCCGGGCTGTTGAACATCGGCCCGCCTTCTTCCATCACGCCTTCCGGGTTCGGGGAGAAGCCGCCGCTGAGGATCAGGCCGATTTCGCCCGCAGCCCTGGCCGCGTAGAACGCTGCAAGCCGTTCATGAGGGCGATCCAGCGTCTCAAGTCGCGTATGCATCGCCCCCATGACCATGCGGTTGGCCAGCACCGTCGAGCCGACGGTCAGCGGGGTAAGGATCTTGTCGAGCGTCTGCATGGGGTGTCTCTATGTGTTTTGAGAGGGTTGAACACATACTAGGCACGCCCGGAATATACGTCAAGATCTTGATGTATTTATGGGGTCGGGTTGGGGAAAATCCTGATCTATATTGACGTGTAAGGCAGCACCACGACACATCTCATATCACTTACATGGCATACTTTGCGAACCATTGTTGCGTAACAAGCACGCACATGCGGTACTGCCGCCCCGCCTTGACCTGGCAGGCCGGCGCCCGGACGTGACGCGCCGAGACCGAAGCGCACTGGCCCAGCCCCGGCATGATCGCCGGGCCGGCATCAAAATAGGTGCGCGCCTCGCGGCGCCTTAAAATAGACGGCGTTACGGCGCTGCGCATGACCGGCGCCGGCCCCGAGCCAATCCATGACAAACTTCGATCCCTCCTACGACCAGTCCGTCTCGTCAGTCCATAACCGGCTGTTCTTCCGCTTGTTCCAGGCGGGCAATACGCTGGACCGGCAGACGATCAAGACGCTTGGCATCACCACGGTCCAGTGGTCCGTGCTCGGCGCGCTGTCGCGCTCGCAAGTGGCGGACGGCATGTCGTTCTCCGATCTTGCGGAGTACCTGGTCGTGAGCCGGCAGAGCCTGGACGGCGTGCTAAAAAGGCTGGAGCGTGACGACCACGTTATCCGCGTCGCGGACACGGTGGACAGGCGCGCAAAGAAGGTCGTGCTGACGTCGAAGGGGCGCGAATTCTGGAACGGCCTGCAGCCGAAGATCTATGAGTTCTATCGCCAGGCGCTGACGAGTTTCCGCTTCGACGACAAGGTGTCACTGGTTCACTTCCTGAACCAGCTCAATGCCGGGATGGCGAGTGTGAGCCTTGATGAAGAGGCCTCGGGCGACGATCTCGAGCAGGCGGTCACGCCTGCGCATGACTGAGCAGCGCAGCCTGGGCAGCGCAACGGCCTGACAAGAATGTGGAAAGCGGGCTAGCCTAGCGGCCTGTGAATTTGGCGGTGCGTTTGTCCGCGAAGGCCCTTACACCTTCCTGGTAGTCCTCGCTCCAGCCCATTTCGCGAATGAAGGAGGCCTCCATCGAAAGCTGCTGCTCCAGGGTGTGGCCGCGGGCTGCGTGCATCAGCTGGCGCGTGCGCACGAGTGCCTTGGTGGGCATGGCGGCAACCTGGGCGGCAAGGCGATCCACCTCCGCGCTGAACTGCGCGTCGTCGAATACCTGCCAGATCAAACCCCACTCCGCCGCTGTTACAGCGGGGAGCTTGTCAGCGAGGTAAGCGAGACCGAGCGCCCGCTGCATTCCCACCTTGTGCACCAGGAACCAGGTGCTGCCGGTATCCGGCGTCAGTCCGATCCTGGAAAATGCCTGCAGGAAATAGGCTGATTTCGCGGCCACGACCAGGTCGCAAGCCAACGCAAGCGATGCGCCACCGCCGGCCGCAACGCCATTCACCGCCGCAATGGTTGGCACCTGGAGGTTCTGCAGGCGCATCACCATCGGCTTGAAGTGACGCTCCACCAGTGCGCCGATGTCAGGCAGCTTTCCGTCGGCAACCTGCATGGCAGGATCGGCCAGATCCTGGCCGGCGCAGAAGGCGCGTCCGGTGCCGGTCAGGATCAGGACGCGGACCCCGGCATTCCCCTCGACAGCCGCCAGCGCGCGGCTGAGCTCCACCATGGTTTCTTCATTGAGGCTGTTCAACTTGTCGGGCCGGTTCAGCGTGATCGTGGCCACTCCGCCCTGGAACGACAATTCGATGTTAGTGAATTGCACGGTGAACTCCTGTCTCCAAGGTCGGCCAAGGTGTTGTGAACCCAAATTGCCTGCGTGGCACTGGAAGCGTCAATTTGGCAGATCTCCGACCCGCGATCGCCCATGCCGTTCAGTGGCAGGGATCTTAAGCTGGCACTAGTATATATGTCAACATCATGTCATATAATCACCGGGCACTTTGATATCTGTCGACCATCTCCTTGACACCGTACTTCAGCGGAATGCCATTTTCTTGGTATAGATGCCCGCCAGCGGTTGGAATCAGTCCGCTTGTGTCACACGCAGGTCGTCCGGCCCGTTGTGAGGCCAATGCGCCACCGCGCGGATGGCTTCCGACCCTCGACCTGCGACCTCCGTCCCGATTGACGCACAGATTGCCAAGGGACGGACGGAAGGGAATAGCGAACAAGGTGCGAGCGTCGCGCTCGCCTACCAGGTGAATGGGCGGACGGCGACGATCACGTCCGCGCCCGCCATCTCCCCACGACCGCCATTGCCCCGGCTACGTTTGCAGACGCCCTCAGATTGGCACTAACGCCTTTTTGGGCGGGGTCGCCGGTGCGCCCCTCGATGCGGCTCACTCGGACAGAACCGGGAACATTTCAATTGCACGGCGTACCTGGGAGAGGCGTCCCGGAGCTGGTTATTCCATGACAGGTGTCGCCCAGGTTGGGGGCAAATGCCCTCCGAGTTCGGTTCGCGGTCGAGGGGGAATTTTCCGACCTTCGTGCAGCAATAACGAAACTCAGTCGAAAGTGCTGGGGCATTCGTCATCGCTGGAGACGCCATGGGGGGTTGCTCAGGTGTCGGGACGTTTTTCGTCCTTGGGGGAGCCTTGGCGGATTGCTCAGGTGCCAGGCTAATCCGCTGTCGAAGCTATCCGATCCGGAAAAACTCCACGCTCTGCCCCGCATTGACCGCTCGCCGCAGCCAGTCGGGCATGTCGCCCTGCCCGTCCCAACTCTGCCCCGCGGCGTTGCGGTAGCAGACCACGGGCGGTGGCGCTGGTGCGGGTGGCGGCGGGGGCGGTGGCGGATCGAAGCACCCCGCCGCTGCCAGCTCCTCCATGGTCAGCCCGTAGTCGGTCATCTCATTCTGGATCCAGCGGATCGCCGCCGCCCGCTCAGTTTTTGCTGTCATTGCTGTCATCACTGCTGTCGCTGCCGTCTTCCGGGTTCAAGGCGGCGGCTGGCGCGCCCTGCTTGTCGTTCTGCTGTTCGTCCAGCTTTTCGCCTGTCACCCCCTGCTCGGTCGACGCCGGGCTCCCGGCCTTGCGCCGCCGCCCACCACCATCTCGCTCGGGCGGTCCCATCCGCAATTCTGCCAGCAGCTGGCGCGCCAGCGCTGCCTCGGCCTCGGCCCGTTCGGCCCGGCGCTGCGCCGCGACCAACTCCGCCTGCACCGCGTCCAGGTCGTTGACGGATTTGGGGTAATCGTACTTTCCGTGCAAAATCTGGCGGTGAGCCCAGAATTTTCCTTACAAAACAACGCGTTAAGAAACTGTCGGGTTCACCAGCCTCCATCTTTTTGGTGCAAAATCTGGCGTCAACGCTGCCGGCGAACGCTGGCCCCAGAGCCCTCCGACAATGTAGAAAAGCGCGTTGCAGATTTGTGCTAAATAGATCATATATTCCTGGATGTCGACTTGCTAGCCGCCGGCGCGGACGAAGTACTTCGTGAACAACCGCTCGGCCTCACCCAGGCCCTCTTCGGTCAGCCACACCGATTTCGCCCGAAATCATCGCGATTTCTGGCTTGTCAAACCGAGCCGCTGGCCGATGTAGTGGAGCAACTGGCGCGGCAGCGTACTGACTTGGCCGAGGCTATGCCCACTTGCGCGCAGGAATACCAGTTGGATGGCCGCCCCAGCGCGCCGGTCGGGCCGAAAGCGCTCATTGAGCGCCGCGACGTCGCTGTCGGTCAGTGCGAAATATCGCTCCACATCGAATTCCGACAGCCGCATCGGCAACCGGTCACTTCCCACATAGCGAAATCCCAAGCCCGGCATCTCTTGCCCCCATCGAGATGGCGCGATCCGAATCGCGGGCGCATATGTTACGCCCTCCTCTCATTCGAAGCGGTCAACAAGTGTGGGCTTGTCGGGAAGCGTTGTGGACAAAGGCTTTCGGGGAAACCGCCAGATTTTGCACGAAAAGTACGATTACCCCAGGACCCTGAGCAATTGCTCCATTTGTGGATCAATAAGTTCCATTTGAGCCAGTTTATTCCGAAATCAGCTTCGTGGATCATTGATATCGCCGCTGTTGCGATCGCCGCAGGACCCAGTCCACACGACATAAGGCGACATTGCTGTCAGTGATCTGAGCGGTTCAAGGCGCTGCGCAACATCGGTGCGGGCCTGACGTCGGCGAGTCGGAATGCGGATATGACATCTAGATGGCCCCGATTTTCGCTGGAGACAATGATGAAATTCGACCTGAACCTTCTGCGGGTGCTGCTGGCCATCCATGAAACCCGCAACATCACGACGGCGGCGAGCCTGCTGAATATGAGCCAGCCCGCCGCTAGTGCAGCACTTGGACGGCTGCGAGATTCGCTGAACGACCCGCTCTTCATCCGCTCGCCCACGGGCATGATGCCGACCCCACGAACTCTGGGCATCATCGAGAAAGCCAGGGAAGTGCTGGAATCGGTCGACCACGAAATCCTGTCCAATCCGACATTCGATCCCCTGCATGCGACGGACGAATTCGTCTTCTGCATGACCGCCATTGCGGAGTATGTCTTTCTGCCGCGCCTGTTCCCAATCATGAAGGAAAGGGCGCCGCTGGCCAGGATCCGGTCGCTGACCCTTAGCCCGGACGACCTGCAGGAACGGCTGCAGAGTGGGAAGGTGGACTTGGCGGTCGGCTTCTATCCTGACCTCGCCTCGGCGGACATCTACCAGCAGCGCCTGTTTTCCCACCGGCTGGTGTGCCTAGTCAGGCAAGGGCATCCGATTCTCGCAGCGGGCATGACGCTGGAATCGTTCCAGGAAGCCGAGCACGTCGAAGTCAAGGATGGAAGTCGGGGCACCGAGATGTTCGAGCAGACCTTGCAGAACCGCAAGATCGAACGGAACATCGTGCTGACTACCTGCCACTATATGGGTATCCCGCGGATCATCGCGGAAACGGATCTAGTTGCGGTGGCACCGCATATTGTTGCGGCGATGTTTGCTGACAAGTACAAACTGAAGGTCGTCGCCCTGCCGCTGGATCTACCTGATTATGACCTCAAGCAATACTGGCACCGGAAGTTCCACCACCACCCGCGGCTGATGTGGCTGCGTTCACTGCTGCAGCGGGAATATTCCAAGAGCTACGTTGCAGACCTGATGGCCAGCCTGGGATCCAACGGCGACGAAATGGCACCCGGCCGCTGGCAGCCGCACAATCAGACTGCGGCAGATCGGCCAGGCACCCACACAAAGTAGTTAGCCAGGCATCAGGTCGCAGCAAAGACAGGGGACAAATCGGTATAGATCCGCCATTCGCTTACAAGACCCCCGCTCAGTCTGATGAACGTGGCGCAGGGAACTGACACGACCCGCTCGTCCAGTCGCGTGTAGCTCACCTTTCCCTCGAAAATGACGTGGTCCGCAATTTCGAAGACTTGGACAAAATTGTGCTTCAGTCCACGAATGCTCTGCCAGAAGGCGTTCAGCGCGGCGCGGACTTCCTCCTTCCCCGCCGCGCAAGGCTCGTTGCCAAAGGTGAGCCTGATGTCATCGGCAACAAAAGCGAGAAACTGCTCCAGCCTTTTGTTGTCGATGTGATCGAATAATTCTTCATACCAGCGTTTCATATTGGCTGTCTCTCCGAAGTTTCGACGCACTCTCCGCTCCAGACGCCTGCCTGTACCCGCGAAAAGCCGCCCTTTGGTTGGGGGAAGCACTCCCCGGCATACTGCTGATAGCCGTCGGCAGAATCCTACCGCTCGACGGACCGAGATCCCTGATCTCTTAAATCTTGATTGGATTCCAGGCCGTCGGAAGCTCCAGCAAGTGGGACACCGTCATCATCGGTAGGTAAGAACGCTGGTAGCCAGGCTTCAAAGCCAGGTTCGGAATGCGCCGGAACAGTTCCGCGATTGCGATCTTCGCCTGCTGTCGCGCCAGGCCGCTGCCGAGGCAGCTATGCCGTCCGACACCAAAACCCATGTGCTGCCCCGCATTGCTTCGGCTGATGTCGAAGTTCAGGGAATCGTCGAAGATCTTGATGTCATGACCGCCGGCTGGGATAAGGATGTAAACAAGCGATTTGGCCGGGATGGTCACGCCACTCAATTCCACCGCCTTCGTCGTCACCCTCAGCAACCCGGGGACCGGGGTTCTCATCCGCAGGCCTTCGTCCACGGCATTGGCCGCCAGTGAGGGATCGCCGACCAGCAGGTCGCGCTGGTGCGGTGCGGCGCAGAGGTGATAGATGACGTTGCCAATGGTGTTCGCAGTGGTGTCATGGCCCGCACCCACCAGCGAGATCAGGTGACGCACCACCGCACTCCTGGAAATGGCTGGCTCGCCGTCCGGCCCTTTGGCCTGCAACATTGCCGAGATGATGTCATTTCCCGGTTCGGCCAGTCGCTGGTCGGCGTAATCAGCAAAGAAGCGGTTTGCCTCCGCGAGGCTGAGCCAGCGTGCGCGCAGATCGCTTTCTTCAAGCTGACGCATTTCGCTTGCTTCCCCGCCCGCCGTGACCCGTGGCGTAAACAGATAGAAGTAGTCGTCGGTCCACCTCTTGTATTTCTCCTTGTGCTCCGGCGGGAGACCAAGAAGCTTGACGATGGTATTCATCGTCAACGGCACAGCGTATGCCTTCATGAGGTCAGCTTCGCCGCGTTCGATCATACCGTCGATCAGTTCGTTCGCCGCTTCGGTAATGAATTCCCCCATCTGGGCAATCACCGCGGGGGTAAAGCTTCGCGCCATCACGTTTCGGTGCGTGGCGTGCTGCGGCGGATCGATGGTAATGACGATCTCCTCCACCTTCAGGTCCGGCACAAGCGGTTCCAGGTCGGCCGGCGGTTGAATCAACCCTGTGGCGCGCGAGGAAAACGTTGCATGGTCCCGCAGCACAGTTTGGATGTCCTCGTACTGCGAGATCACCCAGCAGTTCAGCGGCTCATAGAAGAAAACGGGCTCTTCATTCTGTAGCTGCTTATAGATCGGTGCGGGATCCAACGTGAAGGCCGGCGAAAACGGGTTGAAGCGGGCACTCGCCGGCTCCTGCAATGCTTTATCGACCATGGTTTGTCTCCAGTTCTGAGGAACTGCCGCCCCGGTCAAGCAGCAGTCTCCGGTTTGTAGTGGATGGTGGCGGCGAATCTGCCTGCGCTGCGCGGAGGAGACGCCACGGCTTAAAGGGGGCGTCAAATGTCGAGCACCAGGCGCGCAGAATTCGACCGCGAACAACACAGGAGCATCTGGTCGTTCTGCGCCTGTTCCGCCAAAGAGAGGTACATATCCCGATGGTCCGGCGTACCGGAAACCACACGGGTGAGGCAGGTGCCGCAGACGCCTTGCTCGCAGGCCACCGTGACTTCGACACCAGCCGCAACTAGCGCGGCGGCAATGCTCTGCGCCGGCTCGACCCGGATCACCTTGCCCGAACTGGCGATTTCCACCTCGAACGCCTCGTCCTCGGACTTCTGCATGACCTCGGCGCCGAAGTACTCGAAGTGGATACGTGACTCCGGCCAGCCGGATTGGCGCGCCTGGCCGAGTACCGCATTCATGAAACCCTGCGGGCCGCAAACGTACAGGTGCGTATCGGGCGGGCAGGCGGCGAGTTCACGCTCAAGCTCGAGTTGTTGGCCACGCTCGCCGTCATCCATGTGGAAACGAACCTTGCCGGCAAAGGGGGCACTACGCAACGCTTCAAAGAAGGCTGTGCGATCTTGGGAGCGGCTGCAGTAGTGCAACGCGAAAGAGCGATCCTGGCGCGCCAACTGCTCTGCCATGCAAAGGATTGGCGTGATGCCGATGCCGCCGGCCAGCAGCAGGGTGTGCCTGGCGTCCTCATAGAGCAGAAAATGGTTGCGCGGCACGCTTATCCTGACCATATCGCCTTGCTTCAGTTGTTCGTGGATAACCCGCGACCCGCCGCGCGAAGCTGGGTCACGCAGCACCGCAATCTGGTAGCGATGAGTTTCGGTAGCCGGATTGCACAGGGAATACTGGCGCACCCCCGCCCCAGGCACATGGAGGTCAACGTGGGCACCGGGGCAGAACGCTGGCAGCGCACCGGCGTCCGGGCGCACCAGTTCCAGGCTGAGGATGCCTTCGGCTTCCTCGGTCCGGCGCGCTATGCGCACATCGATCAGTTCCGTGTCGGTGCTGCCTTTTTCGCGTGCGCCGTCATCGGAAACTGCGCTGGTCGCCTCGTTGGCGACGACCTGCGTATGACTTGCGTCAGACTGCGGCATCCGGCTCCGGGCATCTGTTGAGTCAACGGCGCCTGGCGCGCCGCGCATCTGTGCTGCGGGATCTTTCACGGGTCACTCCCGAAATTTTGAGCGGAACTGAATCGTTGCCTGGTTCGTGTTCCGAACCGGGGAAACAACGCGGAGGGCTGTACCAAGTGGATCGATGCCACCACATACCTTGTTGGTTCCTTGCGAAGCATTATAGGTTGCGCAACCTATTAAACAATCGGGGTGAGGGTAAACGACAGGAAAGAATGAGGAAAAAGACGAGGCTCGATCGCTCTCACATGGCCACCGACATGGGTTGTCGGACCTATAATCCCCACGGTCACCTTACCTATTTTTACAGGCAATAGCTCGAGCAAAGCGAGACCATGAAGAAACTCAGAATCACTTCCGCGGAGATACTCGATGCGCGAGAGGCAGCGCCCCAGCGGCGTCGAGGCAATCGGGAAAGTCGGGTGCCTGAGATCATCGACGTGTCAATCAACGTGATGATCACCAGTGGCTATGCTGGATACTCAATCAACCGCGTGGCGGATGATGCGGGCGTCAGGCTCAGCACGCTGCAACACTATTTCCCGACCAGGGAGGCCTTGCTACGCGCAACCCTGGAGGAGATTTCCAAACGGTACTTCGATCGATACCGGGACTTCGCCGAGAACCAAGCGCGCAAACCTGGTGCACGACTCATGGCGATCCTTGATGATGTCTTCGAAGAGTTCGTCAAGCCCGGCCTTCCGGCCGCGATCTTCGAAGCTTGGGGGCTTGCCCTGCACGAACCGTTCGCGCGAGATGTCATCAACGATATCCAAAAAGGATTCACTCGGCTCTTCGCTACGCTTGTAGGCGAGATCAATCCCGCCCTTTCGCCCGTAGAACGGCAGTTGCGCGGCGCTTTGATCATGTCCAACTTTCAGGGATTGATCGTCTTCCTTCGCTGGGCGGACAACGACGCCGCACAGATGCAAGCCTTTCGCAAAGCGGTAAGGGTGGTATGGACCGGTCTTAGCAGCGCAGGTGAATAACACTCGATGAGCGGCGGCTCACCTGCGAGCACTTCACGCGTTTCCGCGCACAAGGTGGTGGGGCCTACCGAAGCCAGGACGATTCCGGTGCGTCTGTCCTGTATGCCTTCGGTGACTTTCCATAGCGTGCTTTGAACAAGTTACTGAAATGGGCGGCGTCACAAAAGCCAAAGCGGTGTGCTATCTGAGTGATCAGAGGTGGCGCCGTTTGTTCGGACAGGGAATCCGGATTTTTAAGTGGAAGCGCTGGGGCAGTCAGGCTGCCGATTTG
>NZ_JBYSYC010000076.1:0-22533 GCF_058782875.1 Cupriavidus sp. FW305-F7
GGGAATGCCGCCTCTCGGCGGCGCTCCTTTCACCCCCCGCCTTGAATGGCGAGGTTTCTCGGAGCAAATCTGATGAACGCGCAACCTTCGGCGGTCGCAGCTACGCCCCCGCCACCACTTGCGGTGCTCGCCGGCCTTGACGGCTCCGCGCCGGTGACCCGCGTCTCGCTCGCCTACATCGCGCAGCGCATCGACATCTACCTGCGTTTTGGTAACCCAGCGCACACCATCCGCCTCGACCGTTCGCGTCGTGTCGCGGTGTTTCTGCCGGGCGCGGTGTTCTGCCGTATCCTTTGGCAAGCCAACGATTACGGTACGGTGCGCTGGCAACTCATGGTGATGCAGACTTGCACGTCGTTGGACGCGGCGCAGCGCATCCCCGGCGTGTTGCCCGGGGCTCGTCTGCTGCTGGATGCCGAGGGCGAATCGGCCGTGCGCGCCGTGCTGGAACGGATCGACGCCATCGAGGCGCTGGGCATTGCCCCGGTCGCTGTGTCGCCCGCGTACTGGCGCACGCTGGGCAATCGGCTCAGCGCGTGCTTGCCGCTGCCGGCCTATACTGCCGAGCGGCATGCCGCCTGGCTGGCGGGGAGGTCGCTAGCATGACTGCCGGCACCGCGCGGCATCCGCGCTCGCGCCTACGCGCTCGCATCGTGGTCGCAGGCTTCTCTATTCTCGGTCTCGCTGCGTTGGCCTGGGCGTCTTTGGCGTCGCCGCTGCCTCGCCTGACCTATAATCCGTCCGCCAGCATGGCGGTTGGCTGGTATCGCATCGATCCGACCTTCAATCGGGCCGACTTGCAGCATGGAGTCGTGCGTGTGGGCCGCATCGTGCTGGTTCGGTTACCGATCGAAGCGGCTCCACTGGCGGCGCAGCGTGGCTACCTGCCCGCGGACGTTCCCTTGCTCAAGCGCGTGGGTGCGGTGGCGCCACAGCACATTTGCATGGTCGGACGCAGCGTGCGCATCGACGACGTGCTGGTGGCCGCCGCGCTGTCTGCTGACCGCATGGGCCGGCCGCTGCCATCCTGGCAACAGTGCCGGCGCCTGGTTTCAGGCGAGGTGTTCCTGCTGAGCACGACCGATCCGGCGTCATTTGATAGCCGGTATTTCGGGCCGGTTGCCGCATCCGCCGTGATCGGCGTCGCGCATACGGTTTGCTCGGAGACTGGTCGATGATGGCCGCCGACTCACTGCGCTTCGTCGTGCCATCCGGGCCGTCGTTCGCCCGGGCGTCCCCGTGTCGTCGCACCTGCAGCGCGGATGCGCTCGCGCCGCACCTTGCGCCGCCTCCGGCGCGGCGTTCCCACGTGCACGTCTTGCCTTGAACGCGGCCGGCCTGTGGCCTTGGCAGCGCTCGCCAGCGAAGCCGCTGCGCGGAGTGCACCGCCGCGGGGCCGCCGGCGTCCACCGCGAGAGGGCAGGGCAAAGGTGGAAGGCAAGATATAAGGTCGCGGCACGCTGGCTCGCCAAGAGGCAGTCTGCACGTGGGGGTGACGCGGCACGCGCCAGGGGGTAGCAGTGTGTCGTGAAGCGCGCAATGCCGCAACGACATTGGCGAAGCGGCGTGCTTTACCCGCCCGGCTACGCTGGCTTTGGACGGAAGCGAATCATGAGGAAACACGACTACGATCGTTTCCAGATACGGCCTGGCGCGCCAAAACGGCGCGGCGACGCCTTCGTCAACCAGGTGCTGCGCCAGACCAACAAGGCCGGCGCTAAACTCGGCAAGACCGTCGGCAAGGCCGGCCAACGGCCGGGCGCCCGGTTGGGACGCGGCCACGTCGCGGCGCGCTTCGCCGGTGGCTCGCTGACCCCCAATGCCCGGCGCGTGACGATCAAGACACGGCTGGTCAATCTGGCGAATGCTGGGCCACGTACGACCGCCGCGCATCTGCGCTACATCGAGCGTGAAGGCGTCGATCGCCACGGTGGCGCGGGACGAGCCTATGGCCCGACAACCGATGCCGCGGACCTCGATGCATTCAAGGAGCGCAGCGAGGGCGACCGGCACCAATTCCGCTTCATCGTGTCGCCGGAGGACGCAGAACTGTTCGACGGCTTGCGGATCTATACCCGGCACCTGATGGGGCGCATGGAGGCCGACTTGGGTACCCGGCTCGAGTGGGTGGCTGTGGATCACTGGAACACCGACAACCCGCATACCCACATCGTCCTACGCGGCAAGGACGACGTTGGGAAGGACCTGATCATCTCCCGGGATTACCTCGCCGAGGGGATGCGCATGCGCGCATCGGAGCTGGCAACGGAATGGCTAGGACCGCGCACCGAAATGGAGATCCAGCGCGTCATGCTGCGGGAAGTCGACCGGGAGCGGTGGACAGGGCTGGACCGTAGTTTGCAGCGCGAGGCGGTGGACGGTCTGGTGCTGCCGGAGACGCTGGGCGCTCCCCGGCTGCAACGGCATCGGCCAATGCTGATTGGGCGTCTGCAGCGCTTGCAGCGCATGGGTCTTGCGACCGAGCAGCAGCCCGGTGTGTGGGCGATCCATGCCGAGGCCGAGCCAACCCTGCGGGCGATGGGCGAGCGAGGCGATATCATCCGCACCATGCAGCGCGCCATGAGCGGCAAGCAGCGTGAGCTGGCCGTGTTTCAGCCCGCCGAGGGTGGCCGCACCATCATCGGTCGGGTGGCCGACAAGGGGCTGGCCGATGAGCTGTACGACAAGGCCTACCTAATTGTCGACGGGATCGACGGCAAGGCGCACTACGTCGCATTGCCACCACGGTCAGAGCTGGATTGCTATCCGGTCGGCGCCATCGCGGAAGTGAAGGGTTTGGCCGAGGTGCGCGCGGCCGACCGGAACATCTCTGCACTCGCTGTTGAAGGGGTGTACCGCACTGACCATCACCTTGTCATTGCCCAGCGTTATGCTACCGCTGAGCGCGACCCGCACGAACTGGTTGCCGCACACGTGCGCCGCCTCGAAGCCTTGCGCCGTGCCGGCATTGTAGAGCGCGTGGCAGAAGGCGTCTGGCACGTGCCAGGCGACCTGGTCGAGCGTGGCCGCCGGTACGACGCGGAGCGCCTGGGCGGCGGCGTGGTGGTGGAGCTGAGATCGCACCTGCCCATCGAGCTACAGGCCCGTGTGATCGGCGCCACATGGCTCGACCAGCAGTTGATCGGTGGCGGCGAGGGGCTGGGCGACGTAGGCTTCGGCGAGGAGGTCAAGGCCGCGCTGAGACAGCGTGCAGAGTTCTTGGTTGAGCAGCGGCTGGCCGAGCGGCGTGGGCAGCGTGTGATTTTGGTGCGCAATCTCCTGGCGACGTTGCGTGGCAGGGAGTTGGCCACGGCCGCGCAGGACATCGCCGCTGAAACCGGTCTGGAGCATCGGCGGGTGCCCGACGGGCAGCGCATGGCGGGCATCTACCGACGCAGTGTGCAGCTCGCGAGCGGGCGCTACGCCATGCTCGATGACGGTAAAACGTTCAGCCTCGTGCCGTGGAAGCCGGTGATCGAACAGCGGCTGGGGCAGCATCTTTCAGTGACGATGCGCGGAGGTAGCGTGTCCTGGGAGCTAGCGAGGCAACGGGGGCCATCGATAGGTTAACAGGGCAGCCATGCGAATAGGGCGATCGCATTGCAGCGATCCCATCCATAGTTCCGTCCAAGATTTCGCGGCCGTCTTACGTCAAGACCCCAAGGAACTGGCGCTGGTTCTGGTGTCGAAGCAATTCTCCTCTTTAAACCTGTTTTTGCGAAAGCCGAGCAAATTTCTGTCAATTGCTCGTCTTCGCACTTCTTCTTGCTCTATTTCATCTTTCCTCGTCTCCCACGTGCGCTGGCAAAGAGTGATGGGCGAAGCCAAAATTGTGCGCCGGGTTCTGCTTACGGATGCGAAGAAAGCAGCAACCCAACGATAGGCCAGCGGCATTGGTCGTCCGGGGTAGCGCGCTGAAGCTCAGTGAGCGTTCCTGGGCAAGGTCGCTCCATCGATTTGTGCAATAGCAACCGAAGTGAGGTAAGCATGGCGATACTTGAAACGACGCAGGCGACGTTCCATCAGGACGTTGAGGGTAATACCCCCGTTCTGGTGGACTTCTGGGCACCGTGGTGCGCGCCGTGTCTAGCACTAGCGCCCCATCTGGAGACGCTCGCGGCCAATCATGCGGGACGATTGAAGGTGCTCAAGCTGAATGTCGATGAGGCGCCCGGAAGGTGGCAGCACTTTGGCGTGCGTGCGATCCCGACGCTGGCGTTTTACTCTGCGGGCAAGGAATACGGCCGCCTCGTCGGTCCGTCGACAATGCGGCTGCAGCTCATGGTGGAGAAATGGTTGGGGGAGCTTGGACTGGTGGTACCTGCGCTACAGCGTGCATCTCTCGAAACACGGAATGCGCCGCTTTCGGCCGATGCCCCAGAAGAGAAGTGGAATAGCTTCGGCGGTGACGTCGCTGTCAAGAAAGCTGGCATTGCCCGCCTGAGGGATTGTTCTCAAGAGGAGGCATACCAACCATCGAGACAACTGGCAGGCGATGACGCGCAGTTCGAAGCGATTGTAGGGGTGCCGATGGCGTTGGGAGACCTACTTGGCATGCTCTACTGGCTCCAATCCCAGAACGATGAGAAGACGGCGCGCGCGCAGACACTTGAGATCGTCGATGCCATGCCAGTTGGGGCCAACCTCGGTGCAGTGACAGCCAAGGTGCTGTACGACCTGCTATACCTTTCCCCATGGGCTATATCGCAATACCGCCAAAACGATGTTGCGCGCACTCTCAACAGGAAAATCGAGATGCTGCATCAACGCCAGCACGCTGGCGCGAGCGTGATGGAGTCAGACTGGGAAGCCCTGCAACGTGAGGCCGTACTGGCGACTGGATCTGGCCTGGGTTCCAGTGAGAGCGAAGAATTGGAGCACTTGTCGGTATCGCTACTCGATGCCGACATGGTGAGACACGTGTTGCCGTTAGTGACCGAGTATGCGGTCCACGACTACCGGCAATATCCGGATTGGAGCGAGGCGGAAGCAGCGCAAGTGGCAGCCATGAGCGATGAAGACTACGAACAAACGCGAGAAGCACTGGGCGGCCCGCCGAAGAACGGCGAGGCGGCTAGAGATGAGTGGATATCGCAGCTGTCCGAAGGCCTTCATGCACGCGAAGTAGAACGCCGCAAGGAACACCCAGTCCTGTGGGAGCGCTATGACGCCTGGTGCATCTTTAAGCAGGAAACTATGGCATCGATTGGCGCGCGTACTGGAGCTGTTTTGCTATCGCTCCTGCGCACGGCCGGGAAGTAGCCGGCGCATTACCAGGAGGGGGGTGACATGAAGCAGAACTGTGCGTTTCCAGCGGTGGTGAACGTCAGCGTCGACTCGCTGCGATCACGCTAGGCGGGGCACGAACGGCACACGCATGCGCATGACGGCGACGTACTTTGCCCCCCGCGGTCTACACGAGGAGCCCCAAAGGAATCGGCGTAAGCCACGCCATTGTGATAGTCATTAGGAGAAGATGAGCGGAAAGCGCAGGCCACCTTATGAAGGTGGCCTCTATCGGACGCCGGTTCCGTTCTCTGTTTCAGGACGTTCCGGGCCGAGACAGCGCGGCATGCCGCGCTTCATGCGCGAAGGCTATGGGGATCACGTCTACTAGCGCATCCTTGGAAGTCAACGGGCGCTAAGAAAAATGGCTTTCACGTCCTCATGCGCGTCGCCGCGATGGAAAGCTTGGCCGCCAGTGAGGCAAAAGCAAAGTCCCCGCATCGAGAAGAGTGCAAGCGCCAAATAAGAACCGAGAGGCATGGCACGACGGTGCTACGGAAGAAAAATGTGAATTCCGCTAGCATCATCCCGTCTCTTGAGCTCAGCGCCGCCGGTGAGGCTCGATGCCTCGAAATTCCTGAGCGCATGCAAGAGCGAAGATAGCCCATGTTGTGCGACCAGATGCATGGCCTGCTCACTGGTCATCAATTGGTAGGTATCCCAAACGCGAGATAAGCCGTCGCTGCCCAGAACGATATGAGCTGGTGTCGTGATCTTTCGTTCCTCCTCCACGGCGTTCATCGCACTGGCCGGGTTCAGGGTAAGCGCGGTACTGCACTCGCCCTTCTGCTGTTGGAGCCGACGTTGCCATAGATTCAACAGCTTGTGACCCCGGAATCCAGAGTACGGCTTCCAGCGATCATAGCTTGGTGGCGATTGTGGCGGCCGAGGCGATTGGTCCGCGCTAGGAACGGGAACTTGCAAGACTTCCACGAAGCAATCCGCATAGCGAAAGACGGACATACTTACAGGTTCTTTCGTTCGGTCAATCTCCACGAACGTGGCGGCGGCAACAGGCCAGCCCCAAATCGGCTGGGCATCGCCTCCGTCGCGGCGGTACTCGTCCTGGAGGACCTGCAGACTGTTGCACAGCTGCGCCTTGCTGAAGGGAATGTCTTGAAATTGCTTTTCCAGCAACTGGCTGAGCCGTCGCGCGAACCATCCGGCGTCAGTGACGTCTTCGTAAGTCTTGAATGGCGCAGCGGTGACAGGGGAGGCGCCATCAATCGCCCAAGCTAGCATTGAGCGCTCGCGCAGGAGATAGCCCACTACGTCCTCCGTCGGAATGTGCTCATAGATGCCTTGTGATACTTGAGAGACCGTCACCTGCATCATGGTTCTAGTCCTCGTATGGAAATGGCTAGTTGCAGCGTGCGTAGCCCGCCGGATATCACGGTGTCATCCATAAATTCCTGGGTGAGCGCTTGAGCAACAGCCTCCGCGCGTTTCTCTGCAATGAGTCCTTGCTCGACGAGCTGAGGCCGGAACTGTTGGAAGGATAAGTAGACGACTTCCTTGTGTTCCTTCTTCCAGACCGTAGGCTGGCTGAATCTGGCTTCCTTGATATTGACATCCAGATTGGTGACGATTGCCCAAATGTCCTCGATGCAGTCATAGGTGACACCATTTCTCCAGCCGTAGGCCATCATGACGGCGTTCGCCTCCGCGAATGCCGATACCGCCGGCACTGAGAACAGACTTGCCAGCGATGGCTCCTCGATGACCATGGTTCCCCCTGGGGCGAGCTGTTTAAGGAGCGTCCGGATGACATTCGCGCGTTTTTGGATATGCAGCAGCGTGAATCGGCAGGTGATGAGTTCAAACGCCCCTTCCGGCTGAACGACGTTGGTGAGTTGGGTGACATCCCCGAGGCGAAATGCGACATTGGTCAACGCCAGCCGCCGAGCGGTAGACCACGCCATGTCGATTTGATTCGGATTGTTATCGATACCCAACACCGTAGACTGCGGTCTACTACTGGCCATCCAGCATGCAATCTGTCCGTGACCAGAGCCGACATCCAAGGCGCGTCCCTGATCTGGGAGATACCGACTCAAGAAATCCCTCGTGGCTGGGTCGTAGATCGATGACATGATTTGAAGACGCTGTCGATCTGACTCACCAGTATGAAGCGGGTACGTCGGTACCGCCTCCTGCGACAGACCTCCGACATGCGAATGTTCCTTGCGAGACAAGGCAAAATCTTGGCAGAAATTCCAGTAGTAAGACGGTAGAATCGCCGGCTTTTCAGCCGCGATGTCTATCCATTCATAGGCCGTATGTTCTTCGCTCAACGTCAGGACTTGCCCGGCGAACTCGCATAGAAAGAACACAAGCAACACACGTCTGTCCGGAATGATCTCGCAGGATCTGCTGCCGAGATAGACCGTCGAGGTGACATCCAGGCCGCACTCTTCCCTTACCTCGCGTACCAGTGCACGCTCGAGCCCTTCTCCCGCCTCGGGTCGTCCCCCCGGTAACTCCAATTCGTTGCGTGGATTCTTGACGAACAGAACCCCTCTCGGTCCAAACATAATCGCTTTTGCGCTCACGGGTTCCATTCGTGCTAGCTCCGTATGGCCGGGTGGCTCCTTGCGTAGGCGGGCGCAGCAACCAGTTGCCGCTGCCGCGGTGTAAGGCGATCCGGGGAAAATAGCTGTGTGCCAGCGACCGAATGGTTGGGCGTGGCCGGCAACGCCGTAATCTCCTGATGCGCGGGAGGCCTTCTGAAATAGGAATGACTGTTCATATAGCGCGCAAACACCGAGCGTCGTCGCCCGGAGTCGGCCACCTTGCAGGTTCCGTGGACAAGCGCTTCGGAGAAAATCACGGCATCCCCGGCCCGCAGGAAGACGTGCCGCAACAGCGGGTTGTTTGCGAGGCTCCGGTAGCGCTCTGGAACCGGGAAGTTTGCACGATGCGAGCCCGGGATGCAGCAGAAGTGATTCTCGGTCGCGCTGATATCCGAAACGGCATATTGGACTGCGACAAGCCCGCTGTGGATACGGTGATTCCGTACCCAGTAATATATGCCATCATCGAACATATCAGCCTCATGGTGCAGATTGCCACCACTACTGATAAACCGCTCGTCGACGCAGAACATATGGTCGAGGCGGAATCTTGATCGGTAAATGATATCGAGGAAGCGATAGACCGCTTCGAGGTCAATCAGTGCGCGCCATTCCTCGCCCCAGTCGAAGTTAACATCATGCAGAAAATGCGTGATGAGATGCCTTGACCAGTACTCCTGCAGGCGCAGGAGATGGGGCTGCGTGATGGCCGCAGGAATGATGACATATCCGTTGAGATCAAATTCGTAAATGTGTTCCGGGTTCATACTTGTCATCCTACTAACCGTGGGAATCATTCGTTTTGTCGAGCCTTCATTAGTTCTGCTCAGTGGGCGAAGTCTGAAATGCGGCCTTCCGCGGAAGGCTCGCAGCTTCGGTCAATGCGGGTCTATTTTTGACAAATATTCCCTCTGAGGCCCGATTCAATCTCTCCTAAGCAATGGACTGACCGGTTGATGATCGAGTTCGAGAGATATTCATTCCTGTTCCGTCTGAATGTCTTGAGGATTGGTCTGGATCGCCTATGGGATGAGAGCGATCCGGCGGGAGAGTAGTCACCACGTGTGGGCAATTCGGTCCCCTCTGAAGGCGCTATGGATAGGGGAACACGCAGCGCTTTCCAGTGGGGCGTCCGAATACGTAAACCAGTCGCAATTGGTCGTCAATCACGGCTTGGGCCTGGTATACGGAAGGCGGGATGCAATACTCGTTGCGTCGTCCATATACCTCGCCGCTGACCAGTGCCTGGACCGCAATATGGAAGTCCTCGTGCACGTAGCGTTGGGGCGCAGAGAAATCCACCACACCCCCATTCGTTCGTGGCTCCCAGATGACACCGTAATTCATGTCTGCCGCCCAATGTTTGACTGCATTGAACGTCGAGCGACCGTGTGCCCCGGTGACGCTGAATGCAAAGACTGTGGCAGGCACCACAAGAATTGCGGCCAGGAAAGCGGCAACTGAGGACATGTGGCGTGGGCGGGCGAGTATCGTCATGTCGGAATTCGTGTACTGCCCAGTCCTCGCGGCGGATCTTGGGCCTCGCTGCCTAGCAGCGATTTATGGATGCGTGGGTGCATTGGCCGCCGGATCTAAATCGGCGGATTGATTGAATGATCTCGCAGTGGGTCGCGAGGTTTATTTCCGATTCGATCTAAATCATGTGGATTCTTGACTTGTTCCACCCGAGATAAGCATTTTTAATGCCTCATCTTGAGGCCCTCCTCCTCATGTGGGGATGAGCGGTCTCTCTATCGGTTGGGTTGATCCCATCGGCCTGAAAACGTCGATAAGGTCTGCCATCGACATCGTTTGTTGGCTTACGTCATCTAACGTGGATTTGGAGCGCCTTCGCAATGCATGCTCGGCGAAGACAGAATCAGCAGCTGCGTCGCTGGATTCAGGACGCAGATCTGGCAGCGGTTTTCGCTCATTCGCTAGGAGTGTCTCGTGCAGAAGAATCGGTACTATCGGCAACTCGTGAACCGCTTTCATTCGGGCGTCTTGCTTGGGAGTGCGCATGTCTAGCAAGTCACTCAGGACGGAGTTGCGCCATCTGCGCTGCTTTCTGGCCGTTGCCGAAGAACTCCATTTCACGAGAGCGGCAGAACGATTGCACATGGAGCAGTCGCCGCTATCTCGTGCTATCAGAGAGCTGGAAGAAGACCTGGGAGTGCTGCTTTTCGCGAGGACCACCCGTAGTACGCGCCTGACTCGCGCTGGTGAGGTGCTCTTGGAGAACCTACCAGCCATCTTCGCTGCGGTGGGGCGTGCGCGCGACTGTGTCCAAGCAGTCGCAAACGGTTTTCACGATCAATTGCGCATCGTCCTGTCAGACTGTAGTGCCCGATCGCGTCTGCCGGCGTTGCTTGCGTTGTGGCGGGAGGATGAGCCGGCGGTCGAGGTCCGACTATTCGAGGTGCCGTTGTCAAAGCAGATTGAGGGTCTGAACGATGGTCTATACGATGTCGGATTCTCCCTAACCAACGACGTAGGCGACGGCATCATCGCGCATCCACTTTGGCGCGAGCCGCTGGTGGTAGCGTTGCCCCTACGGCATCCGCTGCTTGCCTATCCACAGATTCCGCTTGAAGAACTGCTGCGCTATCCCTTGGTGCTTTGCGACCCGCAAGCATGCGAGGGCCATGCCCGGCTGGTTGACCGCTTGTTGCGCTGCGTGGATCAAGAGCCGCTGGTCGTGGATCGTGTGTCCTCATTTGAGCTAATGATGACGTTGGTGTCGGCAGGCCTTGCTTTAGGGCTTACGGGTGCATCGCATGCGCTCGCCAGCAGGGGAGCGGGTGTGGTAGCGCGCCCGCTGGCAGGGCAAGTTCCCCTAGTCACCACCTATCTCCTGCGCCGCGATACGGAACCGTCAGTGACCTTAACCCGCTTCATCGAGCGGGCAAGCGCTGTCGAGTCGCGCCCCTGTAGCGAAACCTGTCACGATTCTCAACATGACGTCGAGGAGGACGTTGCACCATGAAGAAAGTCACATCGGCATTGTTCGTCCTGATCCTGGCGGCATGCGGCCGCGCAGAACCGCCAGAGACGGTGGAGTCGTTGGTTGCCAATCCCAAGCGACTGGAGGAACTGCGCGGGCAGTGCAGGCTGGATCGCGCCAAGCTCGGCGATGCGCTGTGTAACCGGGTGGCCGAGGCAACGAATCGGCGCTTCCTTGGCAATGGCACGCACTATACGCCCCCGAAGCATACGCCCAGGTTCTGATCGTCGGCACATCGCCAGGATTTCCCGTGATTCTTTTTGCACGTACGCCGCAACGCGTTATCGCTTGCGGCGCTATGACAGAGTTTTCTCTGGCAGGAATTCTTGCATTTCCCTCGACCGTTGTTTCAATAACGGTCTTTGACCGGCCCTTGATGAGACCCCAACCTCGTGCTTGGCGCACGATATTGTGCGGATTTCGCGAGGTGTCTGTGCACGAGAGGGCGGAAGCAAGGACACATGGCCAGGGCGTGCTGTTTGGGCAGATTGCCGTTGTGCTCGGCATCGTCATGGCCGGCGTCTGGGGCGCTACACAGTGGACCGCCACCGCCTTGGGCTATCAAGTGCGCCTTGGCACGCCCTGGTTTGATCTCTTCGGCTCGCCCATCTACCACCCGTGGCGCCTGTTCGAGTGGTGGTTCTTCTACGATGCCTATGCGGCGCACGTGTTCGACACCGGCGGCGCGATCGCAGGCGGCAGCGGGCTGCTCGCTGTGCTGGTCGCCATCGTTATGTCGGTCTGGCGCTCACGCCAATCCACGCTGGTGACAACCTACGGCTCCGCCCGCTGGGCGACGGCCGTGGATATCCGCAAGGCTCGAGGGACCGCATTCTTGCCGGTGCGGCGCTGACGACCCTGCTTGGCGTCGGCGCCGAACTGGCCGCGCCGGAAAACCGTCAGAACGGCGATCGCGTCATTATCGCCGAGCGCGGCAGCCTGCAGGACAGCGTGAACCAGGTCGGGCAGGAGATGACCCGGCGCAACCTCAACACCCAGCCTACGTTGACGGCGCGGCCGGGCATGCCGGTGCGCGTCATCGTCAATCGGGATCTGGTGCTGCGGCCATACCAGCCGCTGTTCTTCAATCGGGGGATTTCACGATGAGCACGACACGCAAGTTGCGGCTGGGGCCACTACCCAGGACGGAGAGCACCAAGCTGACCTTCTCGTGCCCGGCCAGCCTCAAGGCCGACCTGGATCGCTACGCAGCACTGCATGCACAAACCTATGGCGAGGCGGTTGATGCGATAGCTCTGATCCCGTACATGCTGGAAGCTTTCATGGCACGCGACAGGGCTTTTCGGCGGGGTAGCGGTGACCACCAGGCGTCAGCTCGCGCTTGCCTGTCAAACAACACCCAGAACCGCGGTTAGCGCTACGGCCACCAGCCTCCGGGCGCCGAAGGACGAAACATATTTTTAAGACGCATCGAGATATTCCGTTCCGAGCGATTGGCCTTTCCGATTGATCGCAGCAGGGCTGGCAGAGGACCGCTAAAGTCTATTTGGCGCGTAATTGTTGTCGCCGGACACATCCACCATGACTGGCATTCCCATCTTGCTGGTCGCCGTCTCTGGGCGTCGATGTTGTGATAGCCGACCCATCACCCAGCTCCCTAGGTCGTGTCAAGCGTCGGCGTGGCGCGCACACTTTGAGGCACAATCTAAACGCCAGGCAGATGCCGCCTTTTATCTAGTTTGTCGCGATGTTCGTTAGACTGGAGGAGGCCTGGCCAGCGTGCACCGGCCGATCTGCGACAATGACCGACTCCAACGAATCCGCGGGAAGGCATGCCGGCACAACACGCACCACGGCACATATTGACCCTGCGCGAACAGGCAGTTCTCCGCATGATCGCCGCCGGCAAGAATAGCCGTTCGATTGCCACCGAATTGGGGATCAGCGTGCTGACCGTGCGCAAGCACCGTAGCAATCTGCTAGCCAAGACCGGCACGCGCAATGCCGCGCAACTGGCCTCATATGCCGTCGAGCATGGATTTCGTCGTGCTCGCTCCCTCGTCCGACTCGCGCCTGCAACCTGACACTGCACAAGTAGGCAGCGCGCAAGCGGAAAGTGCGCCCGCGGACGGGGTACAAGCCGCGCCGGCGCCCGCAGCCTATGCTGACCCGCGAGAGGGCAGCGCCCGCGACGCGGCGCAGAGCTTGTCCGTGCTCGATGACAAGCCTTCTCACCGTCTAGCGCCGCCGCCTTCGCTGACACCGCGCGAGCGCGATATCGCGCTGCGGATTGCCAGTGGACAGACCAGCAAGCAGATCGCGCGGGAATTCGGTCTGAGTGATCTGACGATACGCAAGCACCGTGAAAACCTGTACCGGAAGCTGGGCATCGGCAATGCCGCGGGGGTGGCAATCCATTGCCTGCGTCATGGCCTGCTAGACCCGCCGGACACCTCCTGACTACGGCATTGGCAGTATTGCGGAGCTCGCGCAGGCCACCTGATGATGGCACGGAGCCCGTTGCTCACTTCAGGCGGAATAAGGCTTTCATGCAATATATGTCAATTGAATAATATTTAAAAGAGATATTCGGATAATGGCGATTTTTTCGCCTTTATGGGGACTCGCATGACGTGGAACAAGAATATGAGGTCAGCATGGTCAGCATTTTCGGGGCAGCAGCGTCTTTGCGAACGGGACGGAATCGCATCGGCGACTGAAGCATCGCCGCGCAGCGGGCGGCAGAGCCGGCACTGGCTGGCCACCCTTGAGGCCCGCGTGCGCGAACGTGAGCGCCAGCGCATCGCCTGCGGTTTGCACGATGAAGTCGGCCAGGCGCTCGCGCTGGCACAGCTGCGGCTGCGCGAGCTGGAAGGCCTGGCGTGTGCGCCCACGGCAAAAGCTCTGATCGACGAAACGCGCTCGCTGGTCGACGATGCGGTTGGTACGATTCGCGCGGTCACCTTAGACCTCGGCCTCGGCTTGCTGGTGCAGGGGCGCCTGGACGATGCCCTGCGCGGTCTCGCAGACCGCTTTCAGGCAAGGCGGCAGGATGCGCTGCTGACGCGTCTGGAACTGCACGGCCCGCCCGTGTCGCTTGACCGGACCACTATGGCTGTGGTGCTGCGCGTAGCGAACGAATTGCTTGCCAATGTGCGCCGGCACAGCGGCGCCAAACAGGTCTGGGTGCGCTGTGCCTGCGGTCGCGGCCATGTCTATGTCACCGTGAGCGACGACGGCCGCGGCTTCGATCCCCGGCTCTGCGCGTCGTCCGGTAACGCTGCGGGCGGCTTCGGTCTGTCCAGTTGCGCGGCCCAGCTGGCCGCGTTGGGGGGAAGGCTGGAGGTGAATTCTGCCCTCGGCAGCGGCACACAAGTCCGCATTGTGCTACCGCTGCCGCAAGGCCGGCGCAGGCCCGCCACGCGCCTGGGCCTCTCCTACGGCGACACTGGCGGAAGCGCGCGCGCGTCCCGTCCGCGAGGTTGAATATGCCTCGCATCCGTGTATTGCTAGCGGACGACCACAGGTTGTTTCGCGAAGGACTGGCGGCCTTGCTGTGCAAGGAGAGCGACATGGAAGTCGTCGGGCAAGCCGCCGACGGCATAGAAGCGATGCGCCTGACCGACCGCTTGCGCCCGGACGTGGTCGCGCTTGACGTCGGGATGCCGGCGCTCAACGGCATTGATGCGATCGGCCGCATCCTGCCGTTGTCACCGTCGGTGCGCGTGCTATGCGTATCGGCGCACAGCGAGCAGCGCATAATCGCCGCCGCGCTGGATGCGGGCGCTCTGGGTTATCTGCTCAAGGACTGCGCGTTCGACGAATTGGGCAAAGCCATTCGCACCGTGGCTAGCGGACGTTCCTACCTGAGCGCCGAGGTGGCCACCGCCATGTTGGCCAGCTTGCGCTCGGCACGCAGTCATGGCACGCCGGCCCCGGGCGCCACGCTCAGTGCGCGCGAGCGCCAGATCCTCCAGCTGCTGGTAGAAGGCCACTCAACCAGAGAGATCGCGGAGCAGCTGCACATTAGCACCAAAACTGTCGGCACGCATCGCGAGCACATCATGAGGAAGCTCCAAGTAAAGGGCATTGCACAGCTGACCCGCTATGCGATTCACGAAGGTCTGTTCTGAACGGCGGCAACACTTGCCATATGCGGCTCCTGCCGATGCGCAAATCAGTTTCTTTGAAGGGGCAAATCAGTCTTCCGCACAGTTCGCCGGCGCCCGCGATCGCCGACCATGGAATCCAGACGGGCGGTGCAAGCGACATGGCGGCACGGCGCGTCTGTGGACGATGCTGGCACTGCCGCCGTTGTCGTCCATTTCCGCCAAACCAACTGGAGCAGAGAAATGGCAAATGTCGATACCTTGGATCTCTGGAAGAAGTGGATGGGCGCTGTGCAGGCCCAAGCGTTCCCGAATGGGCTCACCGACCAGCAGCAATTCAGCGCTGGCTCGACCACGCTGAATGTCGACCTCGGCAATGGCGACCCCGGCATCACCAACTACTACGTGTATGGCATCGGCGATGTCATTCCCGCCGCCAGTCCCGCCTACTCCTCCGCCGGCGGACTGCTTGCCGCCTATGCGACCTTCCTCGACTGGGTGGACCTCGGGGCAATGGTCAATCCCAACCTGGAAAGCCAGGTGAACCAGGCGACGGCCGCGCTCAACACCGCACAGACCAATTTCAACAATGTCCAGGTGGCGGCCTACAACGCCTATGGCGCCTACAAGAACGTCAATCCTAACCCTCCGCCGTTCCAGGCCTGGGTACAGCAGAACTACCCGAGCTATCTGAATGCCAACAATGCGCTGATCGGCGCATCCGGCGCCTACGACGAGATCATGATCAAGGCCTACGGCCCCGGCTATAGCGTCGTGCAGCAGGCGCGTGCCAAGGTCGGCATCAACGGCGCGCAGAACATGGCCACGCAGAACCCCTACAACATGCCTGTCAAGATGGGCAGTGTGGCGCCGGCCGGCAGCCAGCCGGTGGTGATCGGTGGCACCAATCCGGTCCCGGCCAACAACTTGTTCTCGGCCTTCGCACCGTCCTATTCACTGCAGGCATTTAGCGCCAAGTATGCTGAGTGGCAGCAGGCCAGTGTGGCAGGCAAGAACAACGCGGGCGCCTCGATCTCGATCAGCTCGAGTTCCGGCAGCTATGACTTCGACGAGTCCGGCTGGAGCACGTCAGTGGATGCCAGCTTGTTCGGCGACTTCTTCTCCTTCTTCGGCGGCGGTTCGGCAAGCGGGCAGAAAACTAGCATCAACACGAGCAGCTCCGATTTTAGCCTGGCGGTGGACTTTACCGGCTTTGGCACCTTTCCGATCGGCCCCGGACTGTGGTGGGACAACGGCGGGCTGGTTGCCACCTATCACAACCGGCTCAAGCCCGGCGCGCCGGACTTCTTCGGCGACAACGGTGCGCTGGCCCGGGTGCCGACGCAAATCATCGCCGGCTTTCAGCCGACCGTGAAGCTAAAAATGACGGCAAGCGACTACAGCAACGTCAAGAACAGCTGGCAAGCGCAAGCCACGGCCTCGATCGGCATCGGGCCGTTCCGCATCGGCTCGGCCACGGTATCGACCAGCGGCACCAAGCAGGACATCAAGTGGGATGACGCTTCAGCCACCGTTACGATCGGGCCGGTCAGCAGCACCCTTCCCATCCTGCTCGGCGTGGTGAGCCAGAAGCTGGGCGGCTGATGCGCGCATGGCGCCCCGCAGATGAGTTCGGGGCGCCACGTCCGACACCTTTGTGCATCCGCCTCGGCTGCAGTTGACAACCGTCCGCCCGCTGGAGATCTCATGCTGTCCGATCACGCGCTATGGCGCCTCTACGCCGACGCCATCGCAAACCATGCCGGCGTCGCCGCGCCGGATCTGTTCTCTCCTGCCGCTGTTACTTCTTTCAGCGGGCTGGGTGATGCGCAGCCCGCGGTCGTCAACTGGAGCATCTTCCAGCTCGGCAATGGCATCCCCGCCAGCGCGGGTGCTTACGCTTCTCGCAGCGGCCTATTCACGGCTTACTGGCTATGCCTGAGCTTTCTGGTGGAGGCCGCCGCATCCATGACGCGGCGCGGACCTTTGCGGCCGGCAGCACTTGGCGACCTCTTGAGCACGGATCTGGCGCGGTACCGGCGACTGCTGCAGGCGCGGCACCTGCCGCTGCACGGCATTGCCGGCCGCGCTGTCGCCGACGCGGCCCCGCAGGATGGCCAGCGCGCAGGACTGCTGGGCGCCCATGATGCCCTGATCGCTACGCTGGACGGCCGGGCGCCGGCGCTGAGCGTGGCGATGAATCGCTGCCTTATCGCGTCCCTGCCGGAGGCCAGCGAACTGAACATGGCCGCCAGCCTGTATGCAGGCAGTACCGAGTTCTGCTGTCCGCGGTACTCGCTGGGCGGCTGGGCCACCGGCCTTGGCGCTTGGCGCAGCTCGCCGGCAGATTTGCCGCCGGCGTTGTCGCTGACCTTGCCTTCGCCTACCACGCTCGCCAGCCCGCGGGGTCTGCCGGCCACATTGGGGGCATCTGCCGCACCGGCCGCAGCGCCGACACCGGATCCCTTCGTCGGGGCCGGCTGGCCCGCCTTTCTCGGACTGCACATGCCCAATGCCAGTGCGGCGGTTGCGGAACGGCCAGCGCTGCAGCGCACTGCGGCCGACGGGTTGCTCGAAGGTCTGACCCTGACCCTGGCCGGATTCGGCGTCTTCCCTATACAGCCCGGCAATTGGTTCGACGCCGAGCTGCTCGAAGGCGGGCACGCAACGCTGCCGGCAGGCGCGCCGGATTTTTTCGGTATGGATGGTGCGCTCGGCCTGCTTCCGGCGCGCGCGGTTATCGGCTTTCGACCGCGCCTATCGCTGCGGGCAGCCAATAGCCGCCTGGCGCGGGAGCTGGCCGCGTCGGTGGCAAGCATCGGCCCTTTCAGCATACGGCGCGCGCCCGCCATGGCCGCCGCGCTTGCTTGCAGCGGATGCACGGGAACGGAGGTGCGGTTCGATGCCAGCGATTCGAATACTCCGGTCTTGCTTGGTGTCATTAGCAAGCCGGTTCGCAGCGTCGACGGCGCGTCAGCACCGCCGACGCACAAACCGCAGTAGCACGTCAGGAGAACTGCAATGATGGACGATTGGAAAGTGAGCGGCTATGTCGACCCCGACAACGGCGGCACCTGGGTCTACTATGAAAATCCCGCCTTCCCCGGCATCCACATGAGCCGCAGCGTCGACAATCCCGCCCGCGACCATATGGCGACGAATGACCGCACGGCCTACTACTACGGCAACAGGAAGCCGCCTACGTTCAACAACAACCAATTGCCCGAGCAGATCCGCACTCAACTGGTTGCGGCATGGCGCGACTACTACACCGTCTGAACGTCATCGCCCGAACTTTACCGTTTCAGTTGAAACGTCTGCGTCGATCTACGCTAAAGGAGTGAGCCATGCCAAAGTACTGCCAGGAAAAATTTACTGAAACCACCAACGGCACCGAGGTGAAGGTCTGCTGGCGCCAGGACAAGCATGTCCATGACGCCACTCTGATCACCGCCATCGAGCTATGGCTGCAAGCCGAACGTGGCGGCCAATGGCGGGTCCGCGCCAACAGCTACCAATCCAATCAGTCCAGCTGTTCGGTGGACGCGATCAGCTACGGCTAGCGTGCCCATTCAAGGGTCGGGACCGGCGCGGTTCGCGGCGCAGGTCCCGACTGCCTGCCAACCGGGCCGCACTTGGGGACAACCTGTGAACAGCCTCGTGCTATCAGGAGTACGGAATGCCCGCAAAGCCAATACCGGTGCGGGCTAGCGGCTCCGTTAACTTATCCACCTTAAAAAACTAACTAGTACTACTGTGTTAAGAATTAAGGCATTATTCGCTTGTCTTCAAGTGAATTACGAGGAAAGCGATGGGAGCCTCTACGGAACGGTTCGCGGATTACGTGTCTTTGATGGCGCAGTCGCTTGGGCATGCTGATCGCGTGGAGCCGTTTCGTGGCTACTGCACAGGGTTGATGTTGCCGGTCAAGCGTAAGAGCGTTGAGCCCATGGCGGCGCATTTGTCGCCAAACCGGGTACGCTCGGAGCACCAACGCCTGCATCATTTTGTAGCCGATGCGCCGTGGTCGGACGAAGCGGTGCTCGATGCGGTGCGCAGTTACACGCTTGAGCGAATCAGCCGGCGTGCGGGTTGCCGGAGGCGCTGATTATTGACGATACCGGCTTTCCGCGAAGATTCACGCTTGCCAGCGCCGCTCTTAGCCGGTCCGCCGATTCGCAGTAGAAATGGCACAAGATGAAGAAGGGGGACGCGCACTGCCAAACCGGTCGTTTGGTATAGAGCGCGAGAGGTACAGCGCCCACAGCCCCATGAACTAGCCGAACACTGCCGTGCTATCCCCAGGGGATAGCTGGCACACCCGGCCTTCCATGCCCGCTCTGTCGACGCGCTTCACGGCGCTGGAACAGGCGGGCTTCCAACGGCTGGAACAAGCAGGCTACCTAAAAGGCCTTTTACAACCTTTTAAAGGTAAGGGGAATATGGAGTCCCGGGTCACCGGTGCTACTAGGGCGATTTGGAGCCACTCACCTGGCTTCTGGGTGTACCGGCCGGCCTGACGCCGGCTGGCGTATAGTGGCCTGCCACTGCGGCGCACGGCAGGCGCAGCCAGCACCGCCAACCCGCAACGTCAGGACGCCCCTACCTTGACCACACATCTTCGCCCGCTTTGAAGCGGACTGCCTGCCACGCATCGCCGATACCATCGGCAAGCTGCACTGGCGCGTTTAATGCCATGTCCTGCCCGCCGATGCGCCCGGACTGCCCGCGCGGCTGCGCCTGACGGGCGACGGGCCGCCGGAGTTGCGGCGGCATCCGTTTGCGCTGGATATCCGTCTGTAGTTTGAAGGGTCAAGATCCACGCTCGCCAGCGCCGTTCTCAGTCGGCCCGCCGAACCGCAGTCGAAATGGCACATGATGAAGACGGGAGACGCGCGCTGCGCACCTTGATGGCACGAACTCGCACGCCCAGGCGTGGGTTCGACAGGGCGAGGCAGACGGCCTCCAGAAGGGCGACCTGTACACCGCACGCCTGACGCTCTACATCGGCGATGCGCGTACGCATCAAAGCAGTGCGTTATTCACCCAGGCGGAGCTCGGCGTGACGCAGTGTCCCGAGGTATGCCATGTGTACCCCCGTCAGTTTTGACGGTTGCTCCAAGGTCGAATGAGGCGATCTAATCCGGACACAGCAGAGTGCTCGGAGGAAAGTGTGCGTATTATCTCGGGGGAATCGACCCACCTGCAGCCGGCCATGATGTCGCGCCTTGCGCGCTATCGGCACGAAGTCTTCGTGCAGCGCCTGGGCTGGAAGCTGCCTTGTCCCGATGGGATCGAACTCGATCAGTTCGATCGTGAAGATACCGTGTATGTGGCGGCACTGGACAAGCATAGTGGTGCGATCCGTGGCATGGCGCGCCTGTTGCCCACTACCGGCCCATACCTGCTTCGCGACATCTTTCCGGCGCTACTGCACGGCTCGCCGGCTCCGGCGTCTCCCAACATCTGGGAGATCTCGCGCTTCGCGGTGGTGGAACTCAAAGCGCCGGCGTTGCCGGGCAATGCGCAGTTCTCTTCCCGTTCGGCCACGGCCCTGCTGCGCGCGACCATTATGTGCGCAGCGGAACTCGGTGCAAGCGAACTTGTGTCAGTCTCTCCCGTCGGCATCGAGCGGCTTCTTCAGCGCGCCGGATTGCGCTTCAAGACAGCATCGCCGGTCGCCATCGACGGGCGACAACTCTTTGCGTGTCGCATCGATACCGGGCAATACCAGAGCGCGATGGGCGACGCAGATCAGCGGTCCCTGTGCCCGGCCGACGCCGACTCATCGGACAGTCAGGAGGACCCGCTGAACTCCCATCACATCGGAGAGATGACGCGATGAGCGAAATACTGCTGCTCGCGCTCGTCAAGCTGTTGGTGAACGGTGCGGCGAAGGGACCCACCGCGCCTGAAATGCCAGCGCGAAATCCCTCGCATCTGGAGTGTCAGCAGCCCAACCGGGAACGCACCCAATGTCACGTTGCACCCAACGCCACGCCGTTTATCTCCGGAGACTGGCATGCCGGGGGACGGAAGTCGACCAATTAGCGGCGGCCCGGGAACTACCGCTGCGCCCCCCTTGAGTCGAGGCGAGCGCAGGCATGTTATGTCGGGCCGCGCATCGTGCCCGCTCATTTGCTGTCGCCGAAGGATTGGATCGCTGTGCCATGCGCCGGATCCCGCCCGGCGTTACTGCGCGGCGGTGCACCTCTCAATCGCCAATCATTTCGAGGAGATCTCGCTGTGAACAACATCGTGCTGCTGGCGCTTGCGACGCTGGCCGTGGACTGCGGGTTCATTTATGTCATCGAACAGCAGTCCGAGCCCGCCAAATCACCGCGGCAGGAGGTTACGCTACGGCCGTGCTCCGAGATGCCAGCCAGTGATGCCAGGGGGCTTTGCTATCCCGTGCATAAACCCAAACCCAAGGGGCAGTCCAAGACTGGCAAGGAAGAGAAGCGGTAGCACGCACCGCAGGCGTCGTCACTGTACCAGGCGGCATCGCTGTTGGCGCCTGGGTGCGAAGGACCGGTCGCCGGCTACCGGGTCAGGACGTTTGCATCATTGCGCAGCGGCGCCATGCCGATGCCAGCCGCTCCGGTGGCTTCTGAATGCGCTGTCAGCAGTTCAGGCGGCACCCCACCCACTGGCACCGCATGCGCATGGCCGATACGCGGGCGCCAATGCAAGCGGCGTTGGACATGTCTCGACTTCCGGGCGCCACAGCGATAAGCAAGTAGAAGACCCAGATCCTGCGGCTCGCCGACGCTCGCGTGTGGGTGAGAGACTCGCGGTCGGCGGCGGCTGAAATGCCATCGCGGGGCTCCTTGTCAGCCTCGACTGTATATCGGTGACTCAGGCGCGGCGGATCAAGCCGTTCGCGTCAGGTCATCCTATCGTGTCGACCTCCTGCGGGAAGGTGAAGATGCAGCGATCTCCGGTCGGTCGGGCGATGACATAGACAATGCGCTTCTCGTCGTCGAACATGGCATGCGGCTCGTACTCCGACGGTCGTATGCAATACACATTGCGACGGCCGTAGGCAGCGCCGCTTACCAGCGCCTTGACCGCGGGGTGAAAGTCATCGCCTACCTTTTTGGGCGGCGCCCGAAAATTCACGATACCGTTGAACGTCCGAGTCTCCCAGACGAGCTTGTTCCCACGTCATATTGATGGATCGCAACGGCTGGATTGCCCTCGATGGCTATTAAGGAAGAAAACACCCAGGCACATTACGCGGTCTCAACGCAGTAGGAAACCTCTCAGTTTGGATAGCTCCACATTACGCCGAAATGCGCATGAATGGCCGGCCAAATTCGGATAGCGTCGCGAGCAACGGTATCCGAGATCCAAAGATAATTTATTTAAATATATGCACTGGCCATCATAACTATTTGACTTATATGCATACGCATATGAATACAATTCAAATTGTATTGATAAAATTAATCGCCCATAATGAACAGTTGTTTTCTGTGACGGCCCGATGTACGCCGTGATGTGGTGTGGGGAATGCAGTGTTGACGTCCTCCCCTGCCTAAAGGCAGGGGATTCCCACACCTGGCGATGCACGTCCGCATCGGAGAATGTTTAACGC
>NZ_JBYSYC010000077.1:0-22132 GCF_058782875.1 Cupriavidus sp. FW305-F7
CTGGTTTTCGTCTTGCGTGGCATACATGCTCCTTATCGACATGTTATGCCCTAAACACAAAATTTCTGACAGGTCCCGCGAGCGCTCGCGCAAGCCCGCCCCTGTCAAGCCTTGAGCTGATCCGCTGCAATCGGCAGCTTCCTTACCCGTTTGCCCGTGGCGGCCGCCAGTGCATTGGCGACAGCTGGCGCCAATGGCGGCACCGGCGGCTCGCCGATCCCCGTAGGATTGGCATTGGAAGCCACGATATGCACCTCCACCGCAGGCATCTCGTTGATGCGCAGGGGCACATAGTCGTGGAAATTCGACTGATCCACCTTACCGTCCGTCAGCGTAATAGCACCATGCATGGCGGCCGACAGCGCAAAACCCACGCTACCCTCCACCTGGGCCTTCACCACATCCGGATTGACAGCAATGCCGCAGTCAACGGCGCACACAACCCGATCCACACGAAAGCTGCCGTCCTGCTTGACGGTTACCTCCGCAACTTCCGCGACGACGGAGTTGAAGGCTTCGTGCAATGCGATGCCACGACCTCGACGCTCGCCCGAGGCCCCGGCCCGCAACGGCTGGCCCCATCCCGCCTGCTCCGCAGCAAGCCTCAGTACCTTGGCATGACGCGGATGCTTCTCCAGCATTGCCAGCCGCCAGGCCACCGGATCCTGCCCGGCCGCGTGCGCCAGTTCATCGATAAAGCATTCAGTCGAAAAGGCGTTGTGCGTGGAACCAACGGACCGCCACCACTGCACCGGAACGCCGATATCGGTAGGGGTATGCAGATCTACCATGAAGTTGGGGACCTCATAGGGAAGATTGGTCGCCCCTTCAACCGACGTCGCATCAATGCCGTTCTTTACCGCCCCACTGAATGGCGCCGGTGCACCGGTAACCAGCGACTGTCCCACTAGCCGATGGTGCCAGCCTACCAGCTTCCCCTGGCGGTCGAGGGCCGCGCGCAGGCGATGGTGAAAGATCGGCCGGTAATATCCCGCACGCATGTCGTCTTCACGGAACCACACCAGCTTGACCGGTGCGCGCCCGTTGATGGCCTTGACGATATTTCCCGCCTCGAGGACATAGTCTGAATCCTTCGCGGCGCGACGGCCGAAGCTGCCGCCGGCGTACAGCGTGTTGATGCGGACTTGCTCCGGGGGGATGCCAAACAGCTCGGCCAGCAATCGCTGGTCCTGCGTCTGCATTTGCGCGCCATTCCAGACATCGCATCCGTCCTTGCCTAACCGGATCACGCAGTTCAGCGGCTCCATGGGAGCGTGCGCAAGATACGGAAAATCGTAATCCGCCTCAAAAATCCGGGCGTTGCCACCCAATGCCGCTTCGATATCACCTTGCTTGCGTGCCACGGTTCCAGGCTTCTTGGCCATCTCGCGATATTTCTCAAGAATCTGGCCCGATCCCAGCTTGAACGCCTTGCTGTCATCCCACTCGACCACCAGCGCGTCACGCCCCTTCTTTGCACTCCAGGTGTCGCGAGCCACCACCGCCACGCCGCTGGGGATCTGAACAACGTCGACGACGCCCTTCACGGTTTTCGCCTTTGCAGCATCGAAGGACTTCACCCGGGCGCCGAACAAGGGCGGATGTGCGACTGCCGCGGTCAGCATGCCGGGCAAGTGGATATCCTGGGTGAAGACGGCCGTGCCATTGGTCTTGCTTGCACTGTCCTTGCGCGGAATGCGCGTGCCAATCAGCTTGTAGCTGGCCGCGTCCTTGAGCTTCACCTCGGCTGGCACCGGCTGTTCCGAGGCAGTTCGCGCCAGTTCGCCGAACGTCGCCTGCCGGCGCGACCCGCTGTGCGTCACCACGCCGTTGGATACCTGGATCTCGGATGCGCTGACGCCCCATTTCCGGGCCGCTGCTGCCACGAGCATTGCGCGCCCGGTGGCGCCGGCGCGCCGTAGCTGGTCCCAGGAGTTGGCGATGGCCCGGCTTCCGCCTGTACCCTGAAACGGACCCCAGGCGAGATTGTTGTACCGCTTCGCATCGGCCGGAGCGCTCTCCACCCGCACGTGTGCCCAGTTGGCATCGAGCTCCTCGGCCACAATCGTGGCGAGGCCCGTGTAGCTGCCCTGCCCCATCTCAAGATGCTTGGCGATGACAGTCACACTGCCGTCTTCCCCGATGCGAAGGAAGGCATTGGGTTCGAACACCGGTCCGGCAGCAAGAGCGCCCGGCAGGGCAGTTGCTGTCGCAGTGCGCGCGAACGTGTTCGGCAGGTAAATCGCAAGCGTCAATCCGCCCATGCCGCGCAGGAAATGGCGGCGGCTCTCGTTCTCAATATGCGTCGTCATCATGACAGCTTGCCCTCAACCCAATGACCGTGCTGCTTCGTGAATCGCCGCGCGGATGCGGACGTAGGTGGCACAGCGGCACACATTGCCGCTCATTGCTGCGTCGATATCCGCGTCGGTCGGCTTCCGATTGCTTTGCAACAGTGCCACGGCGCTCATGATCTGCCCCGACTGGCAATAGCCGCATTGCACCACATCGAGTTTTTGCCAGGCTTGTTGAACTGCCTTTCCAACGTTGCCGCTGCCTGTACCTTCGATCGTCGTGACCTTCTTGCCCGATACCGTCGACACCGGCGTCACACAGGAACGAATGGCCTGGCCGTCGAGATGGACCGTACACGCGCCACACAGCGCCATACCGCAGCCGAACTTGGTGCCGGTCATTTTCAGCGTGTCACGCAGCACCCACAAAAGCGGCGTGTCGGGCTCGGCATCGACGGTTTGGGGCCGGCCATTGACATTGAGTTTGATCATTTACCTGCTCCGGGGCGGTTCCCCATTTGATTCTGGCCATATCCGGCCAATGACACGATACTCCGCCTACTTTAGCGAGAGTACCCATTGCGCAAGCTGCCTGGCTTCCTCGGCATTGACTTGCGGATTGGGCGGCATCGGAATCGCACCCCATGTGCCAACCCCACCTTTCCTGATCTTCCCTGCCAGCATCTCAGATGCCCCGTTCTGGTTTGCGTACCTACCGGCCACGTCTTTGAAAGTCGGGCCGGCGAGCTTCTGGCCGACGGCGTGGCAGGCCATGCAGTTCTTCTGTTGGGCGAGTTCGGGACTCGCTTTGGCCGAAAACGATGCGAGCATGGCCGCGACCAGTACCAGCACGGAAAACAATCGGTTCATGACTTCCTTGTAGATTTGCCTGATCTTCCCTGCTCAGCGGGGGCCTGGATATTGATCGTCCGTAACCTTCTCCATCCAGTCGACAGACTTCCCGTCACGCGTTTCTGAAATGGCGATATGAGTCATGCCGGCCGTCGGCGCTGCGCCGTGCCAGTGCTTGACACCGGGCGGGATCCAAACGACGTCGCCGGGCCTTATCTCCTGGATCAGGCCTCCCCAATGCTGGACCATGCCCGCACCAGCCGTGACAATTAACGTCTGGCCAAGCGGATGCGTGTGCCACGCCGTACGCGCGCCGGGTTCGAAGGTCACGCTAGCACCGCCGATTCGCGATGGTGCGGTGCCCTGGAACCTGGAATCGACGCGCACGTGCCCGGTGAAGTGACTGGCAGAACCGGTCGTTGAGGGTTGCGACCCGACACGCGTGACGGTTATCCCCGGTTCAGCCTGAGCTGAGGCGACTGAATTGAACACCAGAGGAACTCCCATGGTTGCTGCATGCTTCTTCATTTCCTTGACGGTCACGGCTTACTCCGGCTCATTTTCCCTGGAAGACTTCCTTGGCGACAGCAATCGCCGTCAATGAATTCGGCCAGCCTGAACAAAAAGCCAGATGCGTCATGGCCTCGATCAGCTCATCTTGGGTCACGTCGTTTTGGCACGTCTGCATGAGACGACCTCCATTCGTCTTCTCGCGAACCTGCCGGCTCCGGACGCGCGCTTCGACCCTGGCGTCACCAGGCGAGCTTGTCAGAGGCGCGCAAGAACCGGCATGGGCAAGCGGCTTACCGCTCATCAATGGACCACGCAAAGCATAGTGCCGGCGCGGGCGATTGATTAGCCCAGCAATCGTGATAGGTTCTATAACGCTGGCAAATAAGAGGCGCAGAGCATGTGGTGACGCGCGCCGGGCCAGGCCCGGTGGCGCCGCCCACCAAGGTAACCTCGGGCTCGCCAGATCAGCCTGAACGCTGCGAAAGCGCCGCCGTCAGAAGGAAGAGATGCAGCGGCTGACAGGACGGGTTGTCCCCAGGTCAGCCCCGATGGCGTAACGTATCGACCAGCAATGAGAAAGCAGTCGAGGTTTGCCGGCGACTTGGATAGTAGAGGTGATAGCCTGGGAATGCCGGGCACCAATCCTCGAGCACGCGGATCAAATCCCCCTGCGCAATCTGGGTAGTGACCTGATCCTCCGGAAGATAGGCAAGGCCGAGGCCGCCCAATGCCGAGTTCAGGCGCAACGCGAGGTTGTTGAAGACCAGTTGCCCTTCAACCCTGACTTTCAGCTCGTGTCCGCCTTTCTTGAACTCCCATGCGAATAGTCCTCCGTAAGTCGGAAGGCGCATGCTGATGCAATTGTGAGCCGTCAGTTCGCCCGGTGTTTGCGGGCGCGGATGCGCTGCAAAGTATGCCGGGGACCCAACGACCGCCATGCGCATGTCCGGGCCGACGCGCACGGCGATCATGTCCTTCGCGACCTGTTCGCCAAGCCGAATACCGGCATCGAAACGCTCGGACACAATATCCGTCAGACCATAGTCAACCATGATCTCGACATTGATATCCGGATGCCGTGGCAGGAAAGTCTCGAGTGCTGGCTGGAGTATCGAGATGGCCGGATGTTCTCCCGCAGTAATGCGGATATTGCCGGCTGGCTTATCACGAAGCGCACTCAACGCAGCGAGTTCAAGTTCGATTTCTTCGAACCTGGGTTCCAGCGTTCGCAGCAGCCGCTCACCCGCTTCCGTCGGCGAAACACTGCGTGTAGTACGAGTCAGCAGCCTGATTCCGAGGCGCGCTTCGAGACTGCGAATGGTTTGGCTAAGCGAAGGTTGCGAAACACCGAGCTGGGCTGCCGCTCGGGTGAAACTGCGCTCTTTTGCGACTTTGGCGAAAACTGCGAGATCGTTGAAGTTTTCCAATGCGCTCATAAGCCACCATTATAGGTTCATGCCGATTCAATCCCCTTACAAGCGTGGCCGCTATACCGCGCCCCCGAGACCAGCAGGCAACTTGATGCAAGGCGCAAACACGGGCCGAGCGGCGGAAAAAAGTGCTTAAATCGGCTCCCTCGGATTCGTAGAGCGCGTGGCCCAGGCATTCACATGCTTGAGCAGCACTTTGGAAAGCTTGTCCAGCCGCGGCTCCACCTCGGTCGTCGTACCAACGAGCGTGATGGATGCCACGGCCTCGCCCGAACGGCTGCGCACCGTCGTCGCCAGACCGCAGCGCGTTCCTGTCTGGCTCAGGTTGGTCGCAATCCCGGTCTTGTTGATCTTGTCGAGTTCCGCAAGGAACTTGTCGACCAACTCCGTTTCTTCCCGGGTTCGCCGGCGCAGGTGGGCCTCCCGCTCGAACTGGGGCCAAGCTGCGAGCAGCGCCTTGCCACCGGCAGTGGACAAAAGCGTACGCCGGATGTTCGAACGCGCCTCGAACCCCGCAGCCTGATCACTGCCTGCCTCGGCAACATAGATCAGGTGGTCGCCTGCCTGTACCCCGAGAAAAACCGCCAGCTTCGTCGCCTCATGCAAGGCAACCAGGTCCGAATGCGTGACCAGGCCAGCCCGGATATGGCCGCTGGCCAGGGTCAGGCCATAGACGGCAGGCCCAAGGTAAAAGCGATGTTTGTCCTCATACAGCCACCCCTTCGCCAGCAGGCCCTGAATGAAACCATGCACGGAGCTCTTCGCTGCCCCCAGCGCCCGGACCAGTTCGGCGAAGGTCATGCCTGGGTGGTACACCACCTCCTCGAGGATCTGCGTTACACGATCCACCGTGCGGTGGTTCTGCGGGTCCGCTTTTGACCGTGCGGGGGACCTTGCATCCTGGGGTTCCGCGTCCGATTGCAAAGACCGCTCCGCCTGTTTCTTGAGAGACATCAGCTTTTAATAGCGTCAGGTATATGAATACCCGAAGTCTACCGCAGGCTGCGTGGGGTAGGCATAAATGGCCCGACGGAGACCTGCCCGTGCCACCGGAAAATCGTGCGGCCGCGGGTCGGCCAGTGCCTCGCCGAAGGCAATGGACCTTGCACGGCACGTCGAGCGGGACGTCGGCAAGCCCGCAGCAGAACTTCGGCCCTTCCCTGCCGATCCCGCTGTCCTTGCCGGTGCGGCGAACGGGCTGGTGCCCTATTGCTCGCCACCTTGCGCCGGTTTCGGGCGATGAAACTCGGGCCACTGGTATTGCACCAGTTCCCGCTCGGCGCCATAGGCGTAGCAACTGTCAATTTTGACGGGCCGACCGGTACTATCCAGGCGCTCTGGCCGGCTTCTGCTGGCCAGGCTCATCGATTGGTAGGCCACCGTCGCCATCGGCAGTAGCAGTTCCATCAGGTGCGTGCAACTCGCCGCGCCCTTCAGGCGATGGCGCACTTCCTTGCCCCAGCCGCTGGTCATGCGCAGCCCCTTGAGCGACTGCAGGGCACGCCCACCCTCCGGGCACTGCGCGTAGGGCGCTGCTTCAGTAAAGGTCTCGATGTCGCATACAAGCAGATTCTCGTCAAAGACGATGCGCACGCCCATATCGTGCACCGGCTCGCCGGCCGGGACATGCTTCCCGCCACGCCACGGGACAAAGTCATACGGCTTGCGATCCGTGACCCGCCCTTCTACCTCATACAGCCCGTCACTGCGCCGCCAGCCCTGCATGTCGATACGACGGAAATGCAGCGCTTCGCGCTCCACTGACGTGTTGGTCATGACGGTGCCCTTCTCAGCTGAACTTCGGCGCACGTTTCTCGAGGAACGCATCGACGGCTTCGCGATGGTCGTCCGTCTTGTGGCAGATTGCCTGGAATACCGCTGACAGTTCAAGCACCGAATCCAGCCGACCATGGATCGCCTCACGCATCAGGCGCTTGGTCAGGCGCACGCCGTGGGAGGCGTGCTGCGTGATTCGCGCTGCCATCTCCCGCGCCGCGGCCATAAGCTCTTCATGGGGCACAACTCGCGAAACCAGATTCCATTCCAGAGCCTGGCGTGCATCGAGCATGTCACCAGTGAACGCGAGTTCTGCCGCGCGTGACATGCCGACGATACGCGGCAGCAGCCACGCACCGCCGTCGCCCGGAATGATGCCGAGCTTGATAAAGCTTTCGGCAAACTTTGCCTTCTCGGAAGCGACGCGGATATCGCACATGCAGGCCAGGTCCAGGCCGGCCCCGATCGCATGGCCGTTCACCGCGGCGATGACCGGCACCTCAAGATTGAACAGCGCCAGAGTCAGACGCTGGATGCCGCGCCGATAGTCCTGGCGGATCGCCATTTCGCTCACCTCCGGCGACGACTGGCGCTTCATCTCCTGGATGTTTCCGCCGGCGCAGAACGAAGGCCCGTTGCCGGTCAGGATCACGCATCGCACACTCTGGTCGTCGTGAATCCGGTCGATGGCAGCCAGGAATTCGGGAACGGCGGTATTGCCGGTCAGCGGGTTGCGCTGCTCGGGCTGGTTCATCGTCAGCGTGACGACGGGGCCGTCCTGTTCGTAGAGCAGAAAATCTGTCATGGTGGTCTCTTATAAGGTGCTGTTGTCGATGACGAAGCGGAACCGCACTTCGCCGGCCAGCAGGCGGCGATAGGCGTCGTCGATAGCATCGGCGCTTACCACTTCCACCTGCGCGGCGATGTCATGGTTCGCACAGAAGTCGAGCATCTCCTGTGTCTGGGCCAGCCCGCCACTGCGTGTCCCCGCAATCGACCTGCGATTGGCAAGCAGTGATGCCGCCGAGAGGCTGAGCGGCTTGTCTGTCACCGCCAGGTTGACGTAGGTTCCGTCTCGCGCCAGCAGGCCGAGATAGGCATCGAGGTCCACGTTGGCGGGAACGGTCGAAATGATCAGGTCGAATGAATTCGCCAGCGCCGCAAAGGTCTGCGGATCGCTGGCCAGGCGATACTCGTCCGCGCCGAAGCGCAGCGCATCTTCACGCTTGGCCGGCGAAAGGTCCAGGACCGTGGTATGCGCGCCCATGGCGTGGGCCATCTGCACACCGACGTGCCCCAGCCCCCCGAAGCCAACGATCGCCACGCGCTTGCCTGGCCCGGCCTGCCAGTGCCGCAGCGGCGAATACATGGTGATGCCGGCGCAAAGCAAGGGCGCCGCCCGGTCAAGTGGAATGCGGTCCGGAATGCGCACGACGAACGCTTCGTCCACCACCACCTTCTCGCTGTAGCCACCATAGGTGGGCTCGCCGTCGCGGCCCATCGAGTTATAGGCCAGGGTCCGGCCGCCGCTGCAGTACTGTTCGAGCCCGGCTCTGCAGTTCTCGCACTCCCGGCAGGCGTCGACCATATTGCCGACGCCGACGCGGTCACCAACCTTGAAGCGGCTCACCGCTTCGCCAACGGCAGAGACAATGCCAGCCATTTCATGGCCAGGCACGATCGGATACATGGTCTTGCCGCGCAGGCTGCGCGCATGCTCGACATCGGAGTGGCAGATGCCCGCGTAGGCGATGTCGATCACGACATCGCCCGGCCCCGGATCGCGACGGCGGATCGTGGTTGCGATGAAGGACTCGGTGGGTCCGCAGGTACAACGTGCTTTGACAGTCAACATGGCTTACTCAGGCTGAATCTTCGCTTCACGCGCGAGCCGCACATACTTTTTCGCCTCCGCGTCCATGTAGCCCTTCAGTTCATCCGGGCGCAGGATCAGCGGCACCATGCCCTGGCGCGCCAGCTGCTCGCTTACGTCGGGGCGCTTTTGCGCCTGGATGACGGCAGCGCTGATGCGCTCCACCAGCGCGCGCGGCATCCCGGCAGGTCCGACGAAGGCGTTCCACGACGGGAAATCAAAGCCAGGCAAAGTTTCGGAGATCGCTGGCCACTCCGGCGTAGCCGGATTGCGCTTAAGCGATGTCACCGCCAGTGCCCGCAGCTGTCCGCCTTTCACCTGGGCCAGGGCGTTGCCGGGGTCGGTCAGCGTGGCGTCCAGCACGCCACCGATGACATCGCTGATCGTCGCCGGCGTGCCCTTGTACGGGATAGCCATCAGTTCGATGCCCGCCAGCTTGTTCATCGACGCGATCTGCAACTGAACAATGGTGGTGGAAGCACCCACGCTGACTTTGCCAGGGCGGAGTTTGGCATAGGCGATGAAGTCCGCGAAGCTGCGAATCGGCGAATCCGCCTTGACCATGAGGACATGGTTGGTCAGGGTGGCGCCACCGATCGGCGTCAGGCTGCGCAGTGGCTCGTACGGAAGGTTTTTTACGAATGCCACGTTGCTCGCCAGCGGCGACAGCGATCCGCACATGATCGTCATGCCGTCTGGCGCCGCACGCACGATATCCATGGTGGCGATGACGCCGTTGGCGCCAGGCTTGTTGTCCACCACGATGGGCTGCCCGAGGGTCTGCGCCACGTGCGTCGTGATGATCCGCGCCGCGTAGTCGTTTGAGGTGCCCGCGGGCAACGGGACGATCATCCGTATTGGCCGGCCGCCCTGTGCGAAGACATTGCCGACGGGATAGGCTAGGGTAAGCCCAACTGCACTCAAAAAAGTTCGCCGTTTCACGGCTGGTCTCCTTGTATCTCTTATTCTGAACGGCTGGCTGTCGCTCAGCCGTGGTGCGCTCAACCGATCACGGACTTGTATTCCGTGAACTCCTCGATGCCGACACGGCCCCATTCCCGACCCACTCCGGAAAGCTTGAAGCCGCCGTGTGTGCCACGCTTGTCAAGAGGGGCGCCGTTGATGCGGACACGGCCAACGCGCAGTTTCGCGGCGATGGCGCGCGCACGCTCCGGATCGCCGGACCAGACACCGGCGGCAAGACCGTAGACTGAGTCGTTGGCAATGCGCACGGCCTCCTCGTCATCGTCAAAGGGAATAATCATCACCACCGGCCCAAAGATCTCCTCTCGCGCAAGCCGGCTGGTGTTATCCCCGCAAAAGAGTGTTGGCTTGACGTAGTAGCCACGTTCCAGCCCGTCAGGGGCTTCCGGGCCGCCTGTCAGCAATCGCAAACCCTCATCAAGACCGGCGCGGATATAGCCCCGCACGCGATCGCGGGCCGCCGCCGTCGAGACCGGTCCCAGCGTCGTGGCAGGATCGAAGGGGTCGCCGAGGATGTAGGCCTGCGCCCTTTGCACAGCCAGTTCCTCGGCCTCTTGCAGGCGCTGCCGCGGCACCAACATGCGGGTGAGCCCGCCACACACCTGGCCGGTGTTGCGCATGGCGTCTTCGATGCCGTCGACCACGGCGCGCCGGAAGTCCGCATCGGGAAGAATGATATTGGGCGACTTCCCGCCCAGCTCGAGGTGCATGCGCTTGATCGATCCGGCGCCGACCTCCATGACTCTGCGCCCAGCACGAACGGAACCCGTCAGCGAAACCATGTCCACCAGCGGGTGCGACGCGATTGCCTCGCCGACTTCCGGGCCGGTGCCGCAGACCAGGTTGAAGACGCCGGCGGGAAGGCCGGCTTCGGCACACAAATCTGCGAACATGAATGCCGTCAGCGGTGCGACCTCGGACGGCTTGAGAGCCACGGTGCAGCCGGCCGCGATTGCCGCTCCGGCCTTCGAGATGACAGAGCGCAACGGCGCATTCCAGGCCGTGATCGCGCCGACCACGCCGGAGGGCTCGCGCCGCAGCGTGGTATTGCCGAGCTGCTCGGTCCAGGCGATCTCGCGCAGCGACTCGGCAATAATGTCGAGCTCTTCCACCGCACCTACCGTTTGGGTCCTGGTTGCTGCACTGATCGGGTAGCCCAGTTCCGTCACAATGGTGCGCGTGATTTCGTCGGCGCGCGCTTCGGTCAGGCGAGCGAGCCTGGTGAAGATCTCGATGCGCTGCTCGACTGACGAGCAGGACCAATCCGGAAACGCGCCCGCTGCCGCCTGGACCGCCAGGTCGACATCTTCCGCCGTGCCGCGCGGCACCTCTGCGACGATCTCCTCGGTAGCCGGATTGACTACCGTAAGCACGTCCGTCGCCGTCGACGGTACCCATGCACCATTAATAAAGATTGCTTTGTGCTGAATCATTTGATCACCATGCCTCTTCCATGATTTGCTGCAGTTCGCGGGCCTTGCCACCCCGACGCACGCGAGATTTCCCCCAGGAACCAGTCACCAGTAACGTCGCTCGCGAACGCTTTCGGTCGTAATTACGAACGAACGGTCATAAATACGAATACATCGTAGACAGCAGGGCGAAGCCTGTCAATGCCCGTCTCGCGCTGGCGCTGCAGAAGCCCGGATAACAGCCCCTGTCAGTCGAACAACCAAGGGCAAACCCCTACTCGCTCCGCTCGTCTTTGCAGACCTGCCGATCCGGCGCAACGATCCTTTGATTCGTGCCTATGTCGATGCCACGCAGGTCGCGTGGCATCGACACCGAGTTCGTTTCCACTCCGGCCTGTCGCTCTCAAGTCACCCCTGCAATGCCGAATCCGCCTAAGGCAGTCGCCTCTGGCGGGTTTTCCCCCGTGGTCAGCGCCTTGACACCTCCTACCATGAGGTCTACATTCTGTTCGTATATACGAGAATAAGTTCGCTAACGCGAACCATGGAGACAAAGAAATGACCGGCTCATTCCGCTGCTGGCTTGCGGTAATTGCCATGCTTGCCCTCCCCGTTTCGGCGCAGGCGCAGTATCCCGAACGTCCAATCAAGCTGATCCTGCCTTTCCCCGCGGGAAGCGCGACGGACGGCGCCGCCCGGTACATCGCCCAGGATGTGGGAAAGGCACTCGGACAACCGATGGTGATCGAGAACCACGCCGGCGCTGACGGCATCATCGCGGCGCAGCTAGCCAAACGCGCCGCGCCGGACGGCTACACGTTGTTCGTGAGCACAAACTCAGCGCATGGCAGCAACCCGGCGCTCTACGACAACCTTCCCTACGATCCTGTGGCCGATTTTGCGCCGGTGGCAGGGCTGATTCGCATTCCGATCACATTGGTCGTCAGGAAAAACTCCCCTGCTGATGACGTCGCCGGATTCGTCAAGCTGGCCCGCCAGCGCTCCTCTGCCAAGTCCCTCAGCTACGGTAGCGGCAACACCTCGAACCGGGTGGCGGCGGAACTGTTCAAGGCGGCGGCAAAAATCGAGATGATCAATGTGCAGTATCGCGGCACGCCGCAAGCATTGAACGATTTGCTCGCCGGCCAGATCGATGTGATGTTCGTCGATCCTTATTCGGCCATGGGATTCATCAATGCCGGACAGGTAAAGGTGCTTGCGGTGCTCGACTCGCTGCGCCACCCCCTGTTGCCGGATGTTCCGACAATGAGCGAGGCCGGCTACAAGGACACCCAGGTAGTCACCTGGGCTGCCGCATTCGCCCCCGCGAAGACCAGCCAGGACATCGTCGACCGGCTCAATCAGGCGTTCAGACAGAGCCTGGCCAAGGCGCAAACCCGCGAAGCCCTGCGGAGGATGGCCATGACACCGATGGAAATGAGCGCGAGCGAGTTGCGTGCCTTTGTGGCCTCGGAACTCAGTCGCTGGCAGAAGCTTGTCCAGCTGGCAGGTATCCCGAAAAAGTAAAGAGAGAGAGAGATCATGGACAGAGAAACAGAGCAGCAATCGGCACCGGCCGCCGGCCGCCTACGGGGCCGTCGTATCGTGATCACGGGCGCGGCGTCCGGAATCGGCCGTGCCACTGCTCAGCTGTTCGCCGCGGAAGGCGCGGCGCTGACGCTGCTGGACCGCGAGGCGGATGGACTGACCCAGACCGCCAGCGACCTGAATGCTCACGTTTTTCCTGCGGATGTGACTGATGAGGCATCGATTGCACAGGCCATCCACCAAGGCGCCGCGGCCATGGGAGGCATCGATGGAGTGGTCAATGCGGCTGGCGTGATGCTGCGCGGCTCAGTCATGGAGGTTGGTGTCGCGGAGTGGCGCCGCGTACTGGAGATCAACCTCACCGGAACCTACATCGTCGTGCGCTGCTGCCTGCCATGGCTGCAAAAGGCGACCGGCGCAACCATCGTTAACCTCGGCTCGGGGCAGTCGCTGCTTCCTAACTCTCCCGACCGCAGCGCGTATTCAGCCTCCAAGGGGGGCGTGCTCAACCTTACGCGCGCACTGGCCGCCGAACTGGCACCAGCAATCCGCGCCAACACGGTATGCCCTGGCCTGGTCGACACCCCCATGGCGCAGGGCGTGCAGGCCAACGTTGGAAATTACGCCCTGCGGCGCCTGGCGGATCCGATGGAGATTGCGCGGGCGATCCTGTTCCTCACCAGCAGCGAGTCTTCCTACGTCACCGGTGCTGCTCTGGCTGCGGACGGGGGACGCTCCTTTCACTGAAAAACGCAAGATGCCGCACCATCCCGAACAATTCGTACTGCGCTCGTCGCTCACCTCACCTTTCGTCCGCAAAGTGCGGATGGTGGCCGAAGTCCTTGGCTTGCAATCCCGTATCACTCTGGTGCCCACGGACGCCGCCGATCCGGCCGACTCGCTACGGACACAAAATCCGCTCGGCAAGTATCCGTGCCTGGTCCGCGCCGACGGCACTGCCATCTACGACAGCAGCGTCATCCTTGAGTTTCTCCAGGAGGTCGCCGGCACTGACCGGCTGCTACCGGCCCGGGGCATAGACCGCATTGCGATGCTCACCCGCACCCGACTAGCCGACGGCATCATTGACGCGGGCGCCCAGGTCATTTACGAAGCCCGCTATCACGAAGCCGGCGCCCAATCCGAAAGATGGCTGGACTATCAGCGCGAAAAGATCCTTCGTGCGCTGTCGGCGTTCGAAAGCGCGCTGCCGCCCCCTACCCACACCGATGCGGTGTCGATCGGCCTCGCCTGTGCGCTTGGCTTTCTGGACCGGCGCAAGCCTGTGGCCTGGCGCGAGCACTTTCCCGGCCTTGTCGCCTGGCTCGCGATGTTTGCTCAACACGAGCCGGCATTCAACCAGACGCGCGCCCCTGAAACGCAACCAGCCTGACGCCGCACAGGCATCACGACTCAGGCAAACAACACAGACCCCGGAGACAGCAATATGAGCAACCTGCCGCACGAAGGCCGCAAGCGGGCGCCATTGCCCGCATTCGCACCGCGAAGCCAACGCCGCCTGTATGGCGTGGCCATGGCGATCGCGCTTGCCGCCGGCGTTACGCCGGCCTGGGCCCAGTCCACCAATGCGCTCAAGATCGGCATCATGAATGATGCCTCAGGCCCCTACGTTGACTTGTCCGGACCGGGGTCTGTGGTGGCGGCAAGGATGGCAATCGAAGACTTCGGCGGCAAGGTCTTGGGGCGGCCGGTCGAACTGCTTGTTGGCGACCACCTGAACAAGGCGGATACGGCATTGACGATCGCAAGACAGTGGTACGACGGCGGTGCGCGCGCCATCTTCGACGTCGGCGTGGCACCGGTGGCTATCGCCGTGCAGGACCTGGCGAAGCAGAAGAACCGGATCGCCGTGTTTACCAGTTCAGGCAGTTCGGACCTGACCGGGAAATACTGCTCGCCGAACGGCATCCAGTGGGTCTACAACACCTATCCCCAGGTACGCTCTTCGACCCGAGGCGTGCTCGATGCCGGCGGCAAGAAATGGTACTTCATTACCGTCGACTACACATATGGCAAGAGCATGCAGGAAGACGCCAGGAAGATGCTGGAGAGGGATGGCGCGAGTGTGGTAGGCGCGACGACACACGCCCTCGCCGCATCGGACTTTTCGTCGCAGCTCTTGCAGGCACAGTCTTCCGGCGCGCAGGTCATCGGACTGGCCACCACCACGGTCCAGACTTCTGGGATGATCAAGCAGGCGGATGAGTTCGGCTTGCGCGCCAAGGGACAGAAGCTGGCACCACTGAGCCTGCAGCTCTATGACGTCAAGGCGCTGGGCCTCAAGGCCGCCCAGGACCTGTTGCTGGGTGAGGCCTATTACTGGGACCAGAACGAAGAGACTCGCAAGTTCGCCTTGCGGTTCAAGGAACGCGTGGGCAAGAACCGAATGCCCAACATGAGCCAGGCGGGCACTTACGGCGCAGTCCTTCACTACCTCAAGGCAGTGGCCGCCGCAGGAACCGATGACACCGCCGCCGTCCTCGCCAGGATGAAAAGCATGCCGATCAACGACTTCATGACCAAGAATGGCTCGATTCGCGCAGATGGCCAGGTCATGCGCGACTTCTACATCTTCCGCGTCAAGAAGCCCGCGGAATCGAAGGGCGAATGGGACCTGTACGCGCCCGTCGCCACCCTACCGCGCGACATCGCGCAACGGCCGGCGGACAAGAACGTTTGCAACCTCGTGAAATGACCGGCACCGCCATGACCCATGCAGACTATGTGATCGAGGCACGTGGCTTGTCGCGGAAGTTCGCCGACTTCATGGCTGTCAGCAATATCGACCTGAAGGTCAGGCGTGGGCATATTCATGCCCTGATCGGCCCAAATGGGGCCGGCAAGACTACCTGCTTTAACTTGCTGACCAAATCGATCGAACCTACCGCCGGGCACATTCTTTACAACGGGCGGGACATCACCGGCATGACGCCCGCGCAAGTCGCCCAGCTTGGCATGGTCCGCAGCTTCCAGATATCGGCTGTGTTCCCCACGCTGAGCGTGCTCGACAACATCCGCGTAGCACTGCAGCGTGCCTCTGGCACTTCCTTCCGATTCTGGCGTTCGGACCGGTCACTCGATGTTCTGAATGAGCGGGCCTATGCGCTGCTGCAGGATGTTGGCCTGACAGACAAGGCGGTCGCCATTGCGGGCGATCTTTCGTACGGCCGCAAGCGTGCGCTCGAGATTGCGACGACGCTCGCGCTCGAGCCAGAATTCCTGCTGCTCGACGAGCCGACTGCAGGCATGGGACTGGAGGATGTCGCGGCCACTGCCGCCCTGATCCGCCGCGTGGCGCGTACACGAACCGTGCTGATGGTGGAACACAACCTGGGCGTAGTGGCCGACCTCGCCGACCGTATCACCGTACTGGCCGGCGGCAAGGTACTAGTGGAGGGCAGCTATGCCGAGATCTCCGGCGATGCCCGTGTCCAGGAAGCCTATATCGGCAGGAGGACAAAAGCATGACATCGTTCTCCAGTGCCCCCATCGAGATCCGCGATCTGCACGGATACTACGGTCCGTCACATGTACTGCATGGTGTCAATCTGACGGTGCCCGCGGGCCAGGTGGTAACAATGCTTGGCCGCAACGGCGCCGGCAAGACCACAACCATGCGGGCCATCATGGGACTGCTGCAACGGCGCAGTGGCTCCATACAGGTCAATGCGACCGAAACCATTGGACTGAAGCCAGAGCGCATTGCCCCGCTGGGCATCGCCTACTGCCCGGAAGAGCGCGGCATTTTCCCGTCGCTGAGCGTTCGCGAGAACCTGTTGCTTCCGCCCGTGCTGCAGCAGGGGGGACTCAGCACCAACGAGGTACTGGACTTCTTTCCCAGGCTTGCGGAGCGCGCGCGCAGCCCCGGAACAACTTTGTCTGGCGGGGAACAGCAAATGCTGGCCATCGCACGAATCCTGCGCACCGGCTGCCGCACGCTGTTGTTCGACGAGCCGACCGAGGGCCTGGCGCCGGTCATCGTGGACCACATCGGCACTGTGTTGCGCGAACTCAAGCAGCGCGGCTACACCATCCTGCTGGTCGAGCAGAACCTTGACTTCGCCATGACGCTGGCCGACCACCATTACGTTGTGGAGCACGGGCGCGTGGTCGATCAGTTGAGCAATGAGGAACTGCAGGCGAAGCCTGACCGGCTACAGGCTTACCTCGGCGTGTAGCCAAGGAATATGACATGACGGATCTATTCGGAATACCCTTGCAGGCGCTGCTGAGCCAGCTCGTACTGGGACTGATCAATGGCGCCTTTTATGCCTTGATGAGCCTGGGACTGACAGTCATCTTCGGCATGCTGCGCGTCATCAATTTCACGCACGGCGCACAATTTACGCTGGGAGCATTCGGTGCCTGGATGCTGCTTTCATGGCTGGGCGTCCCGTACTGGGCAGCCCTGCTGCTGGTGCCCCTATTGATCGGCCTTGCCTCAATGGCTTTCGAGCGCACGCTGCTGCGACGGCTATACAGTATGGACCACCTCTATCAGCTGCTCCTGACCTACGGGCTGGCGCTGATCATCGAAGGGCTTCTGTCGGTGGCATACGGCTCCTCCGGCATGCCTTATGACAATCCCCTGCCGGGCGGGATTGACCTTGGCTTCATGTTCCTGCCCTACTACCGCGCATGGGTCCTCTGTACCTCGGTCGTGCTTTGCCTCGGCACTTGGTACGCGATTGAGCGAACCAGCCTGGGCGCACGCTTGCGTGCCGCAACGGACAATCGTGAGTTGGTACGTGCCTTTGGCATCAACGTGCCCCGGCTTATGACGCTCACATATGGCATCGGCGTGGCGCTGGCAGCCATAGCCGGCGTGCTGGCCGCGCCGATGGATCAGGTCAGGCCTGCGATGGGATCCGGCCTTGTCATCACCGTGTTTGCCGTTGTGGTAATCGGCGGGATGGGGTCCATCCTGGGCTCGGTGGTCACAGGCTTTACGCTGGGGCTTTTGGAAAGTCTGACCAAGGTCTACTTTCCCTCGCTGTCAAGCGTGGTGATCTTCATGATCATGGTCGCCGTGATTCTGCTCAAGCCGAACGGCCTGTTCGGACGACAGTCCTGACCGCCCTACATTCCAGAGGTTATCCATGCCACGACTCTTCACCTCCAAGATGGCGTTTTCTGCCTTCTTCCTGCTGCTGGCACTCGCACCGTTCACGGTCTACCCTGTCTTCCTGACCAAGCTCCTTTGCTTCGCGCTGTTTGCCGTCGCCTTTAACCTGTTATTCGGCCAGACGGGCCTGCTGTCCTTTGGCCACGCACTATTCTTCGGCGGTGCCGCCTATGTCACGGGCTACGCACTGAAGGTCTGGTTGCTGCCTACCGAAGTGGCAATCCTGCTCGGAGTGGGATTTGCGGCCGTTGCCGGCCTTGTGGTTGGCGCCCTGTCCATTCAGCGCCAGGGCCTCTACTTTTCCATGATCACGCTGGCACTTGCGCAGATGTTCTACTACGCATGCGTCGCCGCGCCGATGACGGGCGGCGATGACGGTTTGTCCGGCATACCCCGCGGCCGCGTGGCCGGCTGGTTCGACCTCGCAGATGACAAGACCCTCTACTACTTTGTGCTGATCGTGTTCGCGTTGGCTTTTATGCTGGTCTACCGCATCACGCACTCGCCGTACGGCCAGGTGTTACGCGCGATCCGCGACAACGAGGCGCGCGCGATATCGCTGGGTTATGCGGTCAGGCGCTACAAGCTGCTCGCCTTCGTGCAATCCGCGGCCCTCGCCGGCCTCGCCGGATCGCTTAAGGTGCTGGTGTTTCAAGTGGCAACGCTGGTAGATGTCAACTGGTCCACCTCGGGCGATGTCATTCTCATGGCCCTGGTCGGCGGGATCGACACTGCCCTGGGACCGCTGGCAGGCGCCGGTATCGTGCTGTCCCTGCAGACGCACTTGCAGGGCTATGCCCAATGGATGCCGGTCATTCAGGGGGCCGTTTTCGTTCTGGTGGTAACGCTGCTGCCGCGCGGGATTGTCGGGGAGTTTGCCGGGCGGCTCGCCCGGTGGAGCCGCGCTGATGCGCCCGAACCGGCTATGCCTGCCCACGCCGACGGCATCAGCGACGCACGGAGCAATTCGGCAACCTGAGGCCGGGCGTTCGCCGTCCGCGTATGCGCATAAGGCTCCGGTCAGCGAAAGATGGCTACACAGTCTGGACCTTATCGGTCGCCGGCCCAAGCCTTGTCCGTGGGGAAATCAGCAGTTGAAGAACCGGCTTGAGCAGATTGAACAGCGGATCCTAGAATCACGGCGCCACGGAGCAGTGCAAAGCGAGCTGTTTCTGGTCATCAACCGGCTTGAGGAATTTCCAACCGCGGTCACCGAGAGGCTGGATACGATTGACCTTGAAACGAAACGCAAGATCGTTCTGGGTCTGGTCAAATGTGTCGAGATCCACAAGGATGAAATCGTCGTTGTGTTCCGCGTCGATTCAGACCCCCAGTCGCCCGGGGAACCCTTGCTTCTGGCTAACACTTCCCCTCGCCGAGTATGTAGGGGACTTCCACCCCCAGGTAGGTGCGCCCTGCCGGGCGCATAGAAAGAAGGCGCGACCAACGGCGCGCCTTCTTCGTCCGGCCTGACTGTCGCCAAGCCGGTGCCGATTTCCGCGGATGTCAGAATCGGTGACGAATCCCGACAGCCGTACCGAACTGGTTGTTACGCCCCTGAGCCAGGAAGTAACCGGAGGAGAATCCCGTTGGCGAGGCATCGAAGTTCAGCCCGGAGTTCTTCACATACGCCATCGTCAGGTACACGTCGGTGCGCTTCGAGAATGAATAATCGGCAAGGAAGCTGACCTGCCACGGGTTCGCCGGATTTGTTGCCGCCGTCGCGGTCCCTACGCGCAAAACCTTGAGATTGTCATAGTAGTAGCCAAGCTTCAGCACAAGCGCGGTCGTCACGTCGTAGTTCGCGCCCACCCAATACAGGTCATCGCGGAACAAGGTATTACCGGTCGAACTTGTGGTATCTGCCCACCGGTAGCCGGCGACCAGTTTAGCTGGTCCGATCTTGTAACTGACCGCGGCCCCCGCTTTCTTCGCGCGCCCGGGATTGCCAACCGTCACGGCAGGATTCCACTGGTCGTAGGTTGCGGTTACGCCAAACGGACCTGACGCATAGACCAGGGTTGCGCCATATGCTGTGTTATCCCGGAAGTTCCCGGGCGATTCGCCGCTGCCGCCCCCGGCCAGGGGAACGACCCCAAGAGTACCCTGTCCCGCGCCGAAGCTGTAATGTGCGTATGCACTCAACGGCCCGAACTTGCCGGAGTACTTGATGGTGTTGTCTTGCCGGAAGCCGGACCCCAACAGATATGTCGAGGGCTCGTACAGCGGCGCATATCCCATCGGTGTGAAGTTCGAGAAGGCGTCGTAGATTGCAGCGTACTGTCGCCCGAAAGAGACTGTTCCATAAGTGCCATGCTGCAGGCCCACCCACGCTTGACGCCCGAACAGACGGCCGCCCTGGGAAGACCTGCCCTCGTCCGCGCCAAAACCACTTTCGAGCGTAAATATCGCATTCAACCCGTTCCCCAGTGATTCGGTACCGCGCATCCCCCAACGGGAACCGGACAGGCCACCGCTGCTAATCATCGCGAATCGATTGCCACCTGGCCGCTGAGTGATTTCCCCTGTCGCTGTATTAATCGTGGGCGCACCGCTCGCCACGTGAGTGGCGAACTCGACCGGTGTATCGACAACACCATACAGCGTTACGCTCTGCGCATTCGCGGCGCCGGAAGCCGCGCTGAGCGCCGCCAACAATACGCTTGCCTTCTTCATGTTTGCAGTCTCCTCCTGATCTGTTTTGGAGCTTCAACGAGATTTCGCCTCGTCTCTGCAGGTTTCTTCCCTACGTTGCTGCTACACACCAACCGCCCTGCCACGCTCCACGAGCGCAAGGACGCAGGCTTCACGCAGTTCCCTTTTATGAACTGCTGATCGTGTATGCGAACGATAGAGCAGAGGAATCTCCAAGTCAATCGAGTAATCCCTCATGTCGATTGCATAAAACGAACAACGGTGCCGACCCGACGAGACTTATTCCATACCGCGTCGCAGTTAAGTCTTGACATGCGTCGGCATCTCGCTAAAGTTCGCTCATATGTACTATAGTTCTGATATCCGAACTAGGCTCTTCTCCCGCAGCGGCCAGCCGGGCTACAAACGGCCTGGATCGGAATACCCCCATGCATGATCTGAAGACCACACGCGTCCCGCATCCCCATCGCACGGTGGGTCGCGTCACACGCATCCTTGAGGAAGTTCTCTACAACCCGGGCCTGGGGTTGGCCGACCTGGTTCGCGCCATGGACACGCCCAAGAGCTCGCTGCACGGTTTCATGCGGGGGCTAATGGCAAAGGGGTGGCTGTACGAGGACAATCACCGCTTCTACCTGGGCCCTGCGGTCTATGGATTGACCCTGGCAAGTGGCAATGTGCGCGCGGGCCTGGTCACGCAGGCGGACCTGCTTACGCTGCACGACAGGACCGGCGCTGCAGTCTTCCTTGGGGTGCAAGCGGGAGATGACCTGATCTATGTGGCGGATGCCGGGAGCGACCACATCGTCGGTTTCGAGGCCAGGACCAGCATCCGCCGCAGACTGCTCGTCACAGCGGGCGGGAAGGCGTTGCTTGCCACCCGCTCCGCAGCAGATCTGGACGCATACTTGCGTCGCCGTCTACCGGAGGAAAGGCCTTTAGTAGAGGCCTTTCTTTCTGAGTGCATCGGTATTCGGAAAAAGCGGATCGCCATCAACGTCCGTGAAAGCGGCTCTCGCTTCGCCATCGCAACGGCCATCCCAAACCGGGATGGTCAGCCGTCTGCCACGGTTACGATTGTGGGCCGTTCACGCGAGATGCAGCCGCGCCAGCGGGAGCTTGAGGCCCTGTTGATCGACAGTGTCGACGCTTGGGCATGGCGCACCGACGCCGCGCGAGAAGCAATCTGAAGCGCCACCGGTGTTCCACATTACCCACCCCACCAGAAAATTCCTTGCCTTGATCGGTGTTCTTGCGGCACGAGCCTGAGCCAGGCTGTCAGCGTGACAGACCTAGAACCTCGAGAAAATTTTCAGAGAACCACAGGAGAAACAGATGGCCTACCATGCGCCGCTGAAGGAGATGCTGTTCGCGATCAACGAGTTGTCAGACCTCGGGAGCATCAGCCAGTTGCCGGGCTATGAGGAAGCCACGCCGGACACGGTGCAAGCCGTGCTCGAGGAAGCCGCCAGGTTCAACGAGCAGGTGGTGGCGCCGCTGAACCGCATTGGCGACCTGGACCCGAGCAGCTGGAAGGACGGCGCGGTCACCACCACGCCCGGCTTCAAGGAAGCGTTCCGCCAGTTCGGCGAGGGCGGCTGGCAGGGCGTGCTGCATCCGCAGGAGTTTGGCGGCCAGGGCCTGCCCAA
>NZ_JBYSYC010000078.1:0-21870 GCF_058782875.1 Cupriavidus sp. FW305-F7
GAAGTAGCGCAGCCGCTGCTGATTGATTTCACGCATGTCGAATCATCCACTTGGCCAATGACAGACTCACACCATACAACTGGCGCGGCAGCGTACTGACCTGGCCGAGGCTGTGCCCGCTTGCGCGTAGGAATACGAGTTGGATGGCTGCCCCGGCGCGCCGATCGTGCCGAAAGCGCTCATTGAGCGCCGCGACGTCGCTGTCGGTCAGAGCGAAATATCGCTCCACATCGAATTCCGACGGCCGAATCGGCAATCGGTCACTTCCCACATAGCGAAATGCCAAGCCCGGCATCCCTTACCCCTAACGAGATGGCGCGATCCGAATCGCGGGCGGATATGTTACGCCCTCCTCTCATTCGCTGCGGCCAACAGGTGTGGGCTTGTCGGAAAGCGTTGTGGATAAAGGCTTTCGGGGAAACCGCCAGATTTTGCACGAAAAGTACGATTACCCCGTGATGGAGTTCAGTCTGGGCCCCGGAAGTTCGCCGCCTCCCCCACCCGGCCTTTGTACGAGGCTGGCGGCTGGGAGAGGAGAAGCAGCAGCCTTCACCAATAAGATACTTTTTTGTAACTTAAATTAGCAATCGATACTTTATATCTCGTCAAGGCCTTCCGCCTTGACGAAAGAGCGTTAGTTTTCCGGCTCAGGCCTTGTCCCCCCTAGCCTTGCGGGTCATGATCAATTAAGATACATAAATGTAACTAAAGTAGCGAGAATATGGCCTCCTGGGAATTCTACGGACGGATGGGAACGCTGGAGACGCTGGATCGGATCGTTCATGGTCCAAACTGGTTCTTCTGCCGCATCCAAGGCCGACGACGCATTGGCAAGACAACCCTCCTGCGTGAGCTATCCAAGAGCGAACCGTCGCTAATAGCCCGGATGGTCTACATGCAGATACCAGACTCAGACGAGCGAGATGTGGCGGCTGGGTTCCGTCGGGCGCTGGAAGACTGCGAATCCGAGATCGCAAATGCACTGGCCCCGCAAGTCACTGACTTCGCCTCGATGGCAGGCGTGATTGGCGATCTATGCCGCCGCGGCCTGATCGTCGTGTTGGACGAATTCCAATATTTCACGGCGACAAGGCTCTACGCCTTCAACTCATTCCTGCAGGCGCAAGTGGACCAGCTGCGCGATACGCAAGGGGGCGGGCTGTTTGTCCTTGGCTCCCTGCAGTCGGAAATGAGCGCGCTCCTCGACGACAAGGGTGCGCCACTCTTTGGGCGGCTCACAGCGACTATCGATCTGCAGCACTGGGATTTCGAGGACCTGATCGAGGTGTACCGCGCCCACGATATCCGCGATCCGCACCATTGGCTCACGCTCTGGGGCTTCTTTGAGGGCGTTCCCAAGTTCTACCGGGACGCGTATGACCAAGGCCTGTTTCAGGTGGATTCCCGGTTTCAGGAAGCCTTGCTCGAGCGGATGTTCCTTCGCGAAGGCAGCCCTCTGGCCGAAGAAGCAGACACATCCTTCCTCCGTGAGGTGAAGGGCAGACTGCTCTCAGTCCTAAATTTCCTCGCGGAACATCCGGGCTCGAGCCACGGGCAACTGGTCGGCACACTGCTGCGGGATGAAGACGAAGCGTCGTTGAAGGTCACAGTCAAGCGCTTGGTCGAGAATTACCATATGGTCGACAAACGCCACCCGGTGTTTTCGGAGAGCAAGAGCCGCAACGCCCGCTATTACATCACCGACAACTTTCTGCAGGCTTGGCTGTCGGTCGTGAAGCCGGCGCGGGACGCATCCCGCATCCGCCCGCTTTCGAAGGCGATCGATCTGACGCTCCCTCGGCTGCACGGGCACGAGGGATACGCGTTCGAGAAGCTGATTCGTCAGTTGCACGTAGAGTGTTCGCGAAAGGGCGTGGGCGACTTCTCGCTGACCTCCATCGAACTGGGTTACTGGAATCGGCCGCGAGACGAACAGAACGCGATCGAGATCGACATCGTCGCACTTGACGAGGACGCCCGGCATATCCGCTTCGGCTCGTGCAAACGCAGTGCGACCAAGCACATCCGGTCCTCGCTTTCCGAATTTGAGCGACACATCGAGCGATTCATGTCGACAAAGGAGGGGCGCCGGGTGAATGGGTGGACGTTGACCAAGGCGCTGTTCTCGCCTGTTTTTTCAGACGAAGAGGCTCGGGCGCTGACGGCCGCTGGCTACCAGTGCCTGGACTTGCCAGCGTACGTCAGGATGCTAACGTCTTCTCGGTCAGTGTGATGCACTGGCCGGCGGAAGCTTCGGCACCCTTCTCCGGGCCGACCCTCTTGATGCATGGCAGGAGCGCCGCGCCACGCTGCCCATCGCCTGGCCGTCGGCTGCTCGAAGCTTGCATGCCGAACTTTCTGAATTGCGTTCACCTGCAGACAGGCCTCAGTTTATCCGCCGATCATAAACTCAACTACGCGCGCGCCGGCGCGCGACAGCCGGCGCGACATTTCGAGTACACGGATTGTGTTCGAAATCGCCGCAGCATCGACTTGCTGAATCATGGCAGCAACGCCCTTCGCGTCAATCTCGGTGCCGTGTGCCATCAGCGCACCATAGAGCGAGACAAGTTCGTTGGCATCCCGTGCCTTCCGCGCCAGCAGTGCTTCGCTAAAGCCCGTGCGGACATCCACTTCCATCATCAGATCTGCAAACTGAGCTGGGCCGATCGCCTTGAAAATTAGGTCGCGTGTGCGCCTGGGTATCCCATCCGGCGGTAGCGCGTCAAATGCCGAGAGGTGCAGAGCGCCATCCCTGCCGATTGTCACGCGGCCGGCTTCGCGAGCCTCTTCCAGCGCTGCGACGCCGGCCTTCAGGTTCTCAGTCAATCGATCAAGAAAGGGCTCCGCTGTAGCTGGTAGACCTAATAACGATAGGTGTCGGCCTCGCTCGGACTCCCAATCTGACGGCGGAATCAGCATCTGGTCGCGTTCACGAAAGGACAGACTGTGGTTAATCCACAGGGACCCGCGGCGCAGATCTTTGCGCAAGCGCGTGATCGCGGCGGCTTCCAGAGCGCGCAGTGCCCGCTTGCGATCGTCGCAGTCAACCAAGGCGCGCCACTTGGCGCTCATCGGCACTCCGTGGTCAATTGGCAACTCTGTCGCGCCACTATCGTGCAGCCTGGCGATAAGCCTGAGTTTCTGCAGGCTTGGTTCCGTGTCCCGACCCGACAGCTCTAGTTCACATAGGGGTGAAAGAAGACTACGGATGCGCCGGTGATCATCAGCCAGCGTCACTCGCACGCTGGCTGCATGGCTAGCGCGAGGCTCTTCCGGTAGCTCCCCAAGCAGTGTCCCAATCTCTGCAAGTCGGACTTCTGCCGGGCGCGTGTTGTCACAAACGAGCGCTTTGATCGCGATCAGTTGTTGTCGATATTCAACCGCAGAGCGAGCCTGTTTCGTTGTGGTCTTGTTGTAGGCGTGCCGAACCAGATCGGAAACGCGGCGTCCTATTTGATAGAGCAGCGAATCGGTCAACTCGAGCAGCGTCACGCGAAGGAAAAATACCAGCTCAAGAGTGCGCGTCGACCCCTTGAGTTCGCGGGTCTTCACCGGTCGGCGAGCCTGAATCCGCTGTCCCCAGGCACGCTGCTTATCGATCGGCACGGTGTCCAGCGTCCATGTGTGGACCCCGATCTCCTGGAGAAACCGAATCTTCTCCTGCGTTTCCGTGAGCGTCGTCACACTGTGTCGGGCCGGCGGCGTCTTGAGCCAGTCGAGAACGGTCATGCCTGCGGTATCGTGTTGGCTCGATAGTGCTGCGTCGGCGCGCCTCAGTTGCGTCTCAGGGACGGTCCCCTCGATCAGGGCAAGCGTGTTGCGCTCGATCTCAGCCCAGACCGATCGCCCGAGATGCCGCAACGTCCGGTCGGCAGGAATCAGAATCCTTCGCTCGTACTGCCAGTAGTTCGCGTGCTGAAGGAGTTCCTCAAGCGTGAGCGATTCCTTGGCATCCTGGCGCATCCATACTTCGAGTTCTGCCCACTGATCCGGCCTGATCGACTTCAAGCCCAGATACCCGCAGGCCCAAATCAGGTGGTCATTGAGTGTCTTGTAACGGCGATATAGGGTCCGGAGCGATGCGATCATTGGCGTCGGCAAACCGAGCCGCTGGCCGATGTGGTGGAGCAACTGGCGCGGCAGCGTACTGACCTGGCCTGCGCGTAGGAATACGAGTTGGATGGCTGCCCCGGCGCGCCGATCGTGCCGAAAGCGCTCATTGAGCGCCGCGACGTCGCTGTCGGTCAGAGCGAAATATCGCTCCACATCGAATTCCGACGGCCGAATCGGCAATCGGTCACTCCCCACATAGCGAAATGCCAAGCCCGGCATCCCTTACCCCTAACGAGATGGCGCGATCCGAATCGCGGGCGGATATGTTACGCCCTCCTCTCATTCGCTGCGGCCAACAGGTGTGGGCTTGTCGGAAAGCCTTGTCGACAAAGGCTTTCGGGGAAACCGCCAGATTTTGCAAGAAAAGTACGATTACCCCTACAACATAAACCATTTCGTTACTGTCGTCCGTTATATCAACGAAACAATGCTGGTCACTTACAATGCAGTTAAAATCGTTGACAGACTCAACTAACGGACACCCTCGCCAATGAGCGCAACAAAACGAAGTTCTGCTGCCGCGCCGCGGATCATTACCGACCTGCTTTCCTCACGTCTGCACAACCTGGCCGGCCTCTCTGCCGCAAGCGCATCGTTGCGCGTGCAGCGCAAATTCGGCCTGACACTGCTGGAATGGCGATCGATCGGCATGCTGGGCGCGCACGCACCGCTTTCGCTAAAGGAACTCGCACGCCGCGCCGCATTGGACAAAAGCTACGCCAGCCGCACCGTATCCGGGCTGATCGAGCGCGGGTTGGTCGTCAGCGAGCGTAGCGACACCGATGCACGCGCGGTGCTGCTGAGTCTGACCAAGGCTGGCGATGCGCTTTACCGACAGGTGATCGTCGACGCCAATGCGCGTAACGAGCGGCTCCTGAAACCGCTAAGCCCCGAGCAGCGCAAACAGTTGATTGAAATGCTGTCAATGCTCACCATCAGTGCGCGCGAAGTGCTGGACGAAGAGCGGCGGGCCGCGGCGGGCGAGGCCGTCGACGAAACAGAAAGCCCTGCGCAGGCGGCTGACGCCGCCATGGAACCGGGTGGCGACACCGAGCTCGACCTTGCCGAAATCCGCTCGCTGGTGTCGCGCCTCAACCGGCTGGTAGGCGACTCAGGCGGCGCGTAAAGCGGTCCGCAACGGGTTCAGCCCGCTGCGCAACACCCGGCTGTGCAACACACGGCCGAGCACGGCTTCGCATTGCTGCGCGGCTTTCAGCATGCCGTCCAGATCGATGCCCGTCCGGACGCCCATCGCATCGAGCAACGCCACCCAGTCTTCCGTGCAGACGTTTCCGGTATGCCCGCCGCCGTACTGCACCTTGGCCGGGTGACCGCCAACGCCGCCCATCGCGCAATCGAAGTGGGTCACCCCGGCTTCCAGGGCGGCAACATAGTTGACCAGGCCCGTGCCGCGAGTGTCATGGAAGTGCGCAATTGGGGTAATGTCCGGGAAGTCCCTTCGCATGGCGCGGAACAATGCCCGCACAGTTTCTGGCGTGGCCATGCCGGTCGTGTCGCCGAGCGTGACAAGCCCCACCCCCGCATCGCGAAACTGCCCCACATCGCGCAGGACCTGCTGGGGGTCGACATGGCCTTCGAACGGGCATCCGAACGCGACCGAGATGGTACCTACCATGCGGAAGCGCCCGCGCGCCGCCTCTGCCATGGCGCGAATGTTCTGCCATTGCTCGTCCCTGCTGCGCTTGAGGTTGCGCTCGGAGTGCGACGACGACGCAGACACGAGCAGGCTCACCTCCGTGGCACCGAAACCGGCGTCAAGGTCCGCCAGCGCGCGCTGCACGGCGTGGCCGTTGGCACAGGTCGCCTTGTACATCACGCCATCGCGCCGTGGCAGCGCGCGCAGCAGCTCGGTGGCATCGGCAAACTGCGGCACGACCTTTGGATTCGAATACGATGTAGCTTCCACGCGAGGAAAGCCGACGGCCGCAAAGCGATCGACGAGCGCCACTTTCGTTTCGGTGGGCACGAAAGCGGGCTCATGCTGCAGCCCGTCGCGGGCAAAGCATTCACACAGAACGACTTCGGCAGTCATGGATGTCTCCGGAACGGGGCTCATTGGCCCGACAAGTGGAACAGCGCGATGGCATGCTCGCGCAGCTTGTTCTTCTGGACCTTGCCGCTGGCGGTCATGCCGATTCGCTCGAAGTCGGTCACGATATCGGCGTACCGTGGCGTCCGAAAGTTCGCCATGCGCGGCCTGGCCCAGGCCAGCAGCGCTTCGGCGTCGAGCGTCATGCCAGGCTTGAGCGTGACAAATGCGGCCGGCACTTCGCCGAGGCGCGTGTCGGGCACACCCACCACCTGGGCCGACGCCACTGCCGGATGGGACAACAGCACTTGCTCCACCTCGGCGGGCGCTACGTTCTCCCCACCGACACGGAACACGTCCTTCAACCGGCCAACCAGCCGCAGGCGTCCATCCTTGCGCAATGCCCCGAGATCGCCGGTGCGCAGCCAGCCGTCCGCCGTGAATACCCTGGCGTTAGCGTCGGGCTGCTTGTAGTAGCCCCGCATCACTCCCCAGCCCGTGACCTGAATCTCCCCGACCTTGTCGTCGCCACAGACGGCGCCCGACGCCTCGTCGACGATTCGCACGACTACGCCATCATGCGGGAGGGCGAACCCACCCACCCGCAGCGCTACATCATCGCGCCAGTCATTGATGACGACATTCGGCGACGCCTCCGACAAGCCATAAGCCCAGCAGATCTGGTCGATACCCATCTCGTCGATGATGCGCTGCATCGTGTCAGGGCCTGCCGCTGCCCACCCACCACGCAGATGCAATCGCGAGCGCTCGAACGAGGGGTGCGCCATCAGCATCTGGAACAGGGTCTCGTTACCCGAAATCAATGTGCAACGTTCTTTCTCCAGCATCTCCAGCGCAGCGCCGGCATCGAATGTGGGCAGCGTGGCGATGCTCGCACCTGCACACAGCGCGCAAAGGAGCGACAGCGTGGAGCCGGCCACATGAAAGAACGGGCGGCAGTTGAAATAGCAATCCGAAGGCTCGATGCCAAGCCGCTGGCCTACGGCCGCGGCATTGCGCAACATGTTGTCGTGCGTGAGCATCACGCCCTTGGGATGCGCCGTCGTCCCGGACGTGAACTGGATCAGCAGCAGATCCTCCGGCGTGACGGCACGCATGGCGTCGGCGAGCGCATCGTCGGGCAGCGCATCGCCCGCGGCAAGAAAAGCTTCCCAGTCAAGGCCCGCACGCGGCACATCGTTGCCCACGACCACCACATCGCGGAGCAATGGCAGCGCACTCCCCGGCAGCGCATGATCGACATCGGGCTCCGCCTCGCGCAGGAACGCCATGAAGTCGATCTTCAGGAATCGGTCGGCCAGGATCAGCAAGCGCACGTCGGATTGGCGAAGGCAATACGCGATCTCCGCAGCTTTGAAGCGGGTGTTGACGGGCACGGTCACGGCGCCGATCAGTGCGGCGCCGTAGAAGCTCGCCACCCAATGCTCGTCGTTACCGCACAGCAGGGCAACGAAATCTCCGCGCTTCACGCCGCGCGCCAGCAGCGCCTTGGCGACGCGGCGCGACTGCGCCTCCAGTTCGCGCCACGTGGCCGCCCCGTCTGGCGTGACCAGCGCACGTCGCGACCCACCCAGGCTGGCCTGCTGCGCCAGCACCGCGGCAAATGTGCGAGGTTCCCATGTCATATTTTGCCTCCAAATGCACCGATTCCCGCACGCCAGTCAGAACGGGCCAGGTTCTCTTCGATTGCAAGAAGCTCCTCGGCCAACGCACCACGTGGGCCCAGCTCGATGCCGCGATCGATGCAGCGTTTGGCGAGGCGCATGCTCAGCGGCGGCGCCTTGGCGACGCTTGCCGCCATGGCTGCCACCTCGGCCTCCAGGCTGTCAGGCGCCACAATGCGCGTGACGAGCCCAACGTCCTGCGCTTCGGCCGCCGTCAAACGCCGCCCGGTGAACATCATGTCCTTGGCCAGCCGCTTGCCGACTATCCGCGCCAGGCGCTGGGTCGCGCCCACGGTGCCCCACTGCGCCTCCGGCGTCCAGAACGTGGCATCGGGCGTGGCCACGGCAACGTCGCAGGCCGCGGCAATTTCCACGCCAGAACCTGCCGCCGGGCCCGCCACAACGGCGATCACCGGCATCGGCAGGCTTTCCAGCGCTTCGTAGGCAAAGAATCCACGCATGCGGCGGGCCAGCACCTGCGCTTCATCCATCGTCTTGCGTTCCTTGAGGTCGGCGCCGGCGCAGAACACCGGACCGGCAGCGCGCACCAGCACGACGCGCACGTCGGGATCGACGGCGGCCGCCGTGGCTGCGGCCTGCAAACCCTCGCACATGGCCAGGTTCAGCGCATTACGGCTATCCGGTCGGTTCAGCGTGATGGTGGCAACGCCGCCTTCGACCGCGTATAGCACGGCAGGCTGTGTGCCCGTTTCGTTCGATTCAGTCATGGTTATCTCGATACGCGTTGGATTGCTACACCTTAGATCGCCTTGGCTTCGTGCAGCGCCTTCACGCGTTGCGCGTCCATGCCCAGCCGGTCGCGCAGCACGTCGTCCGTATGCTCGCCAAGCAGCGGCGGCCGCCCCACCTCGGGGTTGTCCCAGCCGTCGAAGCGCAGCGGTACCGGTAGCGCGGGAAACTGGCCGATGACCGGATGGTCGAAGTGCGCGACCATGCCGCGCGCCTGCACATGAGGATCGGACAGGACTTCGTCCACCGACTTGATCGGGCCGGCGGGCACACCAGCGATGTCCATGGCATCGCACAGCGTGTCGCGATCGCACGCCGCGATGGCCTCAGTCAGCCGCTGCATCACTTCATCGCGCCGGCGCACACGGCCTGCGTTAGTCTGAAGTTCAGGATCCGCGCCCCAGGTCTCAAGTTTCAGCACCTGGCAGAGCAGCGCCCAGTGCTGGTCGCTCGCCGTAATATGGAGCCAGCGGCCACACGCGGCCTGGAAGCTCGCCGATGGCACGCGCCCGGGGTGCTCCGTGCCCATGCGCGGCGGTACTTCGTGCAGCGCGAACCAGCGCGCCGCCGCCAGCGTGAGCAGGCTGACCTGTGCGTCGAACATCGAAAGATCGATGTGACAGCCCTGCCCTGACGCACTGCGACCCTGCAGCGCCGAGAGCACGGCGATGGCGGCCCAGAGGCCGGACGTCAGATCGGCCACCGGCAAGCCGGGCTTGACCGGCCCGCCATCGCGTTCGCCGGTCAGGCTCATAAGCCCGCCCATCGCCTGGAACACGGTGTCGTAGCCCTTGCGCGGTGCGTAGGGACCGGTCTGCCCAAATCCGGTACAGGACAGATAGACCAGCTTCGGGTTAATCTCCCGCAGCGTCTGGGGGCCCAGTCCATAGCGCTTCAGCGTGCCGACCGGGAAGTTCTCGATCACCACATCGACGTTTGCTGCCAGATCTCGTACGATCTGCTGCCCCGCTTCGCTGCGCAGGTTGACGGTGATCGATTGCTTGCTGCGATTGAACGCCATGTAGTAGGCGCTTTCGCTGCCGCCGTTGGCCTCCACGCGCGGTTCGAAGCTGCGCGTCTCGTCACCGCTGCCTGGCTGCTCGACCTTGATCACCGTGGCACCGAGTTCCGCAAGGATCATTGATGCAAACGGGCAGGCCAGCACTCTCGACAGATCGAGAATCGTGATATGTTCAAGTGGCTTGCTCATGGCGCGCTACCGTTCCGTCCGCACGAAACTGCGCATGCGTTTGTTGGCTTCGCGTCCGATCTCCAGACCGCGCGCCAGCGGCAGGTCCACCACTTCGTGGAACGTCTGCTTGGTGGTGGCCATGGCGGCACGGCTGACATCCGCCAGACGGCTGGCCAGCGCCATGGTCTCATCCATCAACACATGGTCGTCATGCGCGGCGTTGACCATGCCCAGCTCGACCGCGCGTTCCGCTTCGATCGATTCACCGGTGGCCACCATGTAAAAGGCCGCCTTGCGGCCAATCTGTCGTGTCAGGTTCGGCAGCACGATGGCAGCCACGATGCCGTGCTTCACTTCCGGATAGCCAATACGCGCCGAACGCGCGGCCAGCGCCAGATCGCATGCAATGGCCAGCCCGGCACCGCCGCCCATGGCAAAACCGTTGATTGCGGCAATCACGGGCTTGCTCATGCGCGATACGCTGAGGTGCAGTTGCATCGTCAGCTCGGCACGCTCTTCCACGCGCGACATCTGGTCCGGGGTCAGGTCCTTGAACTCCGTGATGTCGGCGCCGGCGCAGAACGCCGGACCGTTGCCCGTGAGCACCACCACATGCACGCCCTCGTCGGCCTCGGCCGCCGCCAGCGCATCCACCAGCCCACGTGTCAGTGCATTGTTCAGCGCATTGCGTTTTTCCGGACGGTTCATGCGCAACACGCGCACGTGGCCGACGTTTTCAATCTGCAGTTCGGTCATCATCTCTCACCTCTACTTGAATTGATTTGCCATGCGTGCCATCGCTTCGCGCGTCTCTGCCGCAATGCGCTCGACCAACACGGCGGCCGGCTCCAGTGCATCGACCAGCGCGGCACTCTGCCCCGCTTCGACCTTGCCCTGGTCGACATCGCCATCCAATGCGGCCATCTTCAGCGAACGGCTGCCGAACAGCGCCTCAAGCGCCTCGCGCGGCTGGCCAGCCCGTTCCGCGGCTTCGTATGCATCGGTGAACGCATTGCGCACCGCGCGGATGGGCAAGCCCCGCCAGCCCACGAGCGTGGTGTCGCCCACTCCGGCTGCCAGCACCTTCTGCTTGTACGCATCATGCAGCGAGGCCTCGGGCGTCAGCAGGAAGCGCGTACCCATCTGCACGGCATCGGCACCCAGGCAAAGCATGGCCGCGACGCCCGCGCCATCGGCAACCCCGCCCCCGGCAATGATCGGCAGGTCGACGGAACGCGCGATCAATCGCACCAGCACCAGGGTGCTCGTGCCGCTGGGTGGCGGATGTCCGCCTGCCTCGCCGCCCACCACGACCAGGCCATCGACACCGGCGGCCGCTGCCTTGCGCGCGTGGTCGGGATGCGCCACCACGTGAAGCCACTTGACCCCGGCCGCCTGAAAGCGGCCAATGTGTTCGCGCGGACTGCCCTGCGATGCGATCAGGACCGGGACGGCTTCGTCGAGCACGATCTGCAGATGCTCGGCAGCCCGCTTGTTGTACAGCGCCACGTTGACCGCGAACGGCGCATCCGTGATTTCGCGGACTTCGCGGATCGCACGCCTCAGGTCATCGGGTCGCATCGGGCCAGCCGCAATGACCCCCAACCCCCCGGCCTTCGACACCGCCCCCGCCAGGTGCGAACTTGACGATGCCCAACTCATGCCCGCCTGGACGATGGGGTAGCGGATCCCGAGCAACTCGGTAATTCGCGTCTTGATGCTCATGTTCTGGTTCCTCTGCAAAGCGATTACTCCGCGGTGATGCCGGCGGCCTTGATGACCGGCCCCCATCGCCGCTGCTCGGACTTGATCAGCGCGCGATAGCCGTCCGGCGTGCTGGACTGTGCGATGCCGCCCTGGTCGGCGAACTTTTCCACAACGTCAGGGGTACGCAATGCGCCGGTGACGGCATCGACAATTTTGCGGGCGACGTCTTCAGGCAACCCGCGCGGCGCGACAACACCGTACGCGCCTGCGGCGAGCACGTTCGGCAAGCCGGCTTCGGCCGCTGTCGGTACGTCCGGCAATGCCGCGAGCCGTTTTGTATCGGTCACCATCAGCGCACGGAGCTTGCCGCCCTTGATCAGGTGCGCCACGGCTGGGACTTCGGCGATAAACATGTCCACCTGTCCGCCCATCAGGTCCTGCGCGGCGGGCGCGCCTCCCTTGTAAGGTACGTGGCGCAGACGAATGCCGGCTTCGCGCTGGAACAACGCGCCGACTACATGGGTGCTGCTGCCCACGCCAGCCGACGCCACGGTGAATTTCTCTGGCTCGCGTTTGGCAGCAGCCAGCAAATCGGCTACCGATTTGAATGGAGAGTTGGCATTGACGACCAGCAGATTGGGGGTGGAGACCACCGTGCTCAGATAGGTCACATCCTTGAGCGGGTCGAATGGCATCTTCGGCGAGATGAACGGTGCGTAGACCATGGCGCCCGTACCGGCCATGCCGAGCGTATAGCCGTCAGCCGTGGCGCGGGTGACGACCGAGATCCCGACGAGCCCCCCGGCGCCGGGCCGGTTCTCCACCACGATCGGCTGTCCGATCCGGGTGCCCATGGATTTGGCGAGCGTTCGCGCCATCACGTCGGCTGGTCCGCCAGCCGCGAACGGGACGACCAGAACGATCGGCCGGTCGGGATAGGCCGCTTCTACCTGGCTGCTGACCACCAGCGCAGCAGCCATCCATAACGTGTACTTCATCAGGCGCAACATCATGTCTCCTTTGTGAAGCGCTTCAACATCTGTGGACATTGTATTTTATATGGTTGCTGTTGTCCACTATATATTTGTACGGGCGAGGCCGGGCGCATGTGGCGCCGGACGGAGGTACCAGCCCCGTCAGGGCTTCATCGTGTACTCGGCCCCCGCATCCTGCTGCATGCTTTCGAGATCGCGCCCTCTCGAGCGGTTCAGGATGAAGTCGGCGCAGCGCTCGCCGATCATGATGGCCGTTGCGTTGGTGTTGCCGCTCACAAGCGCCGGCATCACAGAGGCGTCCGCAACCCGCAGGTTGGTCATGCCGCGCACGCGCAATTGCGGATCGACTACTGCCATGTCATCGGTGCCCATGCGGCAGCTTCCAGCCGGATGAAACACGGTCTTCGAAACTTTGCGAATGTGATCCTCGATGTCGGCGTCACTGATGTCGTCGGCTGAACTGGGCATCAGTTCTTCCGCAATGACGTCGCGCAGCGCTGGCGCGCGCAGGATCTTGCGGCTGATCCTGACGCCGCGAATCATTGTTTCCATATCGTACGGGTCGCTATAGAAACGCGGATCGAGCAACGCAGGAGCAAGCGGGTCTTTCGAGGCAAGCCGCACCGTTCCGCGCGACTTCGGCCGCACGACGCACGGTCCGATGGTGATGCCATGGCCATCGAGTGGCTTGCGGTCCACATCACCGACAAGCGTCGGTGTGGTGTGAATCTGAATATCGGGGCGGCCGCTACCACTCGTGTCGATGAATGCGCCGCTCTCGATTACGTTTGAACTTAATAGACCTGAGCGCGAGAACACGTATCGCAGGCCATGCATAAGCGCGCGCAGGCCCTTGTCATGGCCTAGCAGACTAACCGGATAACGGGCGCGCCCGTAGACAGGCGCAGTCAGGTGATCCTGGAAGTTCTCACCCACGCCTTTCAGATCATGAACAACGGCAATGCCGTGTTCGCGCAGGTGCGCCTCCGGGCCGATGCCGGAGAGCATCAAGAGCTTGGGACTCGCCGCGCCGCCCGCGCAGAGGATCACTTCCTCGCGGCACGCAAGATGTTCCGTTTCGCCGCTCGCGTGGCGCAGCATCACACCCGACGCACGACGTCCTTCACACGTGATTCCCAGCACATCCGCTGCGGTCACAAGCCGCAGGCCCGCGTCATGCTTCACCATCTTCAGGTAGGTCGCCGCGCTGCTGCCCCGACGCCCGTCGAACGTGGTGGTCTGAAACATGCCGGCGCCCTCCTGATGCTCACCGTTGAAGTCGTCGGTGAAGGGCACGCCGGCTTGCGTCGCGGCCTCGACGAAGGCGCGCGAGAACGGATGCACGTGGCGGGCGTCGCTTACCTTCAACGGCCCCGCCGTGCCGTGCAGCGGCCCACCGAGTCGCGCGTTGGCTTCGCTCTTCACGAAATACGGCAGCACGTCGCGCCAGGCCCATCCGCGCGCGCCCTGCGCCTCCCAGTCATCGAAGTCGAGTTGCTGGCCGCGAATGTAGATCATCGCGTTCACTGAACTGCCGCCGCCGAGCGTTCGGCCCTGCGGGATATACATCTCGCGATTGTTCACGTTCGCCTGACGCTCAGTCTTGTACATCCACATGCGACGCGTACCATGCACTTTGAAGAACGCCGCAGGAATGTGGATGAAAGGGTGATTGTCCGCTGGTCCCGACTCGATCAGCGCAACGCGCTTGCCCGCCTGTACCAGCCGCGCCGTGACTGTGCATCCGGCGGAGCCGCCACCCACAACGATATAGTCGATTGCTTCCATGGTCTTGTCTGTTACGTGGACTAGTCAGGCCGGACGCGAGAGCGGTACTTCGTCGGAACGAACGCGCAGTGCAAGCAACGCCGCGATCAGGGCGCTTGCGCCGATGATGAGCAGGCCCAGCGAATAACTTCCCGTATGCTCCTTCACGTAGCCCATCAGGTACGGCGCGCCGAAACCGGCAAGACTGCCGATGGTATTGATCAGCGCGATGCCGGCCGCCGCGCCGGTGCCCTTGAGAAACATGGGCGGTAGCGACCAGAACGGCGGCAGCGACGCGAAGGTTCCACATGCTGCCAGAGCCAGGCCAATCATTTTCGTCGTCACGTGATCGGCCTCTGCTGCAATGAAGAAACCCATCACCGCCACCAGCAGCGGCATGATGAGATGCATCTTGCGCTCGCCTGCGCGGTCGGACTTGCGACCCCACACTATCATCGCCAATGCGCCCGCGGCGAACGGCAGCGCGGTGATCAACCCGGTCTCCATCTTGCTGAAGCCAAACTCGGACACGATCAGCGGCAGGAAGAATACGCATCCATAGCTGCACCCAATCAAGGCGACATTGATAAGACTCATAAGCCACACGCGCGGATGCCGGAACGCGGCCATGATTTCGCCGCGTCCGTGCGAATCGACATGTTCGACATCGCGCGCCAGACGCGAAATGAGCCATTTTCGTTCCGGGTCGCTGAGCCAGTTCGCCTTCGCCGGTGTATCGGTCAGGAAGAAGAAGCAGAAGAACGAGAAGAGCACGGCAGGCGCGGCTTCGATGATGAACACCCACTGCCAGCCTGCAAGCCCGCCGATACCGTCCATGTAGAGAATCGATGCCGACAGCGGCGCACCAATGACAATGGACAACGGAATCGCGACGAGAAAGTAGCCGAAGGCACGCGCCCGATACGTCGACGGAAACCAGAAGGAGATGTAGAAGATCAGCCCCGGGAACAAGCCAGCTTCCGCCATACCCAGAAGAATTCGCAGCACAAATAGCGACTTCGCACCTACCGCGAAGGCCATGGCGCCCGAAAGCAGGCCCCACGTCAGCATGATGCGCGAGATCCACAGGCGTGCACCCAGCTTCGACATGAAGATGTTTGATGGAATCTCGCAAGCCACATAGCCGAGAAAGAAGATGCCGGCGGCGAGTCCATAGTCCGTCGGTGAAAGTCCGAGATCGCGATTCATCGCGATGGCAGCAACTGCGAGATTGCTGCGGTCGATATACGAAATCAAATAGCAGAAGATCAGCACGGGCATCAGCCGATACATCACCCGCCGCATGACCTGTTGTTCGAGGTCCATAGTCGTGTCTCCGATACTTTTTTAGTCGTGTTGTGCGAGCCCAGGCATAGCGAACGGGCCGCCGGCCATGTCAATTCAGATGTCGAGTTGCGAGACGTACTTCAGATTGAGATACGCGTCGATGGCTTCCGCGCCGCCCTCGCTACCGTAGCCGCTGTCCTTCACGCCGCCGAACGGCACTTCCGGGAACGCGATGGCGATCTGATTGATCGTCAACATGCCCGTTTCGACTTCCGCCGCGATCCGATGGGCTTGCTTCGCCGATCGCGTGTACGCGAACGCGCAAAGGCCGTAGGGCAAGCGGTTCGCTTCGGCGATCATTTCGTCAAGCGAATCGAATGCATTGACGACCGCGATCGGGCCGAACGGCTCTTCGGTCATGATGCGCGCGCGCTTCGGCGCATCGGCGATAACGGTGGGTGCGAAGAAATAGCCCCGCCCACCGATGCGCTTGCCACCCATGCGCAACGTACCGCCGCACGACAACGCATCCTCGACGAGGCTTTGCATCGCGCGCAAACGCCGTTGATTGGCGAGCGGTCCCATCGCCACGCCGTCGGCGAGGCCGTCGCCGACCGGCACCTTCGACATCGCCGCAACGAGCATCTCGATGAATGGTTCATACACCTCGCGCGCGACAAGAAAGCGCGTCGGCGACGTGCATACCTGACCCGCGTTGCGCAGCTTGAACGCGCCGAGTTGCGCTGCGGCCGCCTCGATATCGGCGTCTTCGCAGACCAGCACGGGACCGTGGCCGCCGAGCTCCATCGTCGCTTTCTTCATGTGACGGCCGGCCAGTTCCGCGAGATGCTTTCCCACCGGCGTCGAGCCAGTGAATGAAATCTTGCGGATCGTCGGATGCGGCACGAGGTATTCCGAGATTTCAGCCGGCACGCCATAGACGAGATTGATGACCCCGCGCGGCACGCCCGCATCTGCGAATGCCCGAATCAGCGCGGCAGGCGCGGCAGGCGTTTCCTCTGGCGCCTTGACGATGATCGAGCAGCCCGCCGCGAGCGCAGCCGAGAGCTTCCTCACGACCTGATTGATGGGGAAGTTCCACGGCGAGAATGCCGCGACTGGACCCACCGGTTCCTTCATCACCAACTGATATGAGCCGGGAATGCGCGACGGCACCATGCGCCCGTACGCGCGCCGCCCTTCGTCTGCGAACCAGTCGATGAGATCGGCTGCGGACATCGCTTCGCCTTTCGCTTCAGCGAGCGGCTTGCCTTGTTCGAGCGTCATCACGCGTGCGATGCCTTCAGCGCGCTCGCGCAAGAGATTTGCCGCGCGGCGCATGGTGTTCGCACGCTCGTACGCGCTCACGCGCTTCCACGTTTCGAAACCCGCTTGCGCGGCGGCGACGGCCGCGTCGAGATCGGAGATCTCCGCCTTCGCGACCTTGCCGATCACTTCTTCCGTTGCAGGATTTACCACGTCGATGGTGCGCGCCGATGCGCCCGCCTTCCATTCGCCGTCGATATAGAGTTGAACGTCTTCGTACATGGGACTGCCTCTCCTTTGATTCATCGATGCTCATTGCGCAATTGGCGACCTCTCGAACACTGGACTCGCGGTCGCAACGACGTCGTGGTCCGCTTTGGGGGCTTCGGCGTGGCAAAACGGAGCGAGTGCGCGTCGGCGCCTGCACGCGCGCACGGGCGATGTGGCGGTGGCGAGTCGAGCCGCGCAGAGGTTGCCGACAGGGCCGTCGCTGCGCGTTGCGAGGCCCGTCCACGTATGGAGCAGGGATCGCAAGCCCGGCCTTCGAGCCAGGCCGACGCCCGTATCGACGCCCCGGCGCCGCCGAACGTGTCGAAGTGGCCGTCAGCCGGGCCGGACCGATTGTCACCGGGCTACCATCAGCACGGCAGCCATCCACAGCACGTACTTCATCAGGCACAAAATCCTGTCTTCCCTCCGCTTCGACGTTAGTGGACACAGTATTTCATATAGTTTATCTTGTCAACTATATCGTTGAGAGACGATGCCGGCGCGGGCGGCACGGGGCCGAGGAGTTGTTACCAGCCACGAAGCAGAAGGCAGTTCGTCGCCTTTCGAACGGAATGGAGGCGGTAATGAGACGCGAGTTGGTCACGCGGGCCGGGAAAGGAAGAAGACTCGTCAAACGGGGTCTTTCTCTATCTGGCCAGGCACAGCCAGTTTTCGGTGCTTGGGTCGGCACGCATTTCTGGGAAGTTTGCAGGGTGGCTTTAAGCTATCGCGACCTAAACGCTATCCCCACGCCGGTGGCAGCGCGCGGTGGATGATCGACTGTGAGAGTGGCAAGCCGTCCGCCACAAGCGGGTGGCCGTTGGACCGGGGAAGCAGCCCTTGGCGCAGTGCCTGTCCGAACGGCTGTTGAGGGTCCGGGAAGAGACGTAAGTCCGCTTGGGCGTCGAATGACCGCGGTGGGTCGCGAAGCGACGAGCAAAGTTGGTTGACAGAAGCAACGAGCGATCAGGAAACGATCCGGTAAGAAGCCGAACCCATTTACAGTAATGGCCTGATCTCAAAGGCCTGATGAATGCTATGTCGGGGTGCCTTGCCAATAAACGTCTTTGGTGCCACGGCGAGATTCGAACTCGCACAGCTTTCGCCACCACCCCCTCAAGAGAGCGTGTGTTGGCAACCTTGATTGCGAAAGCAATTCCCACCAGCTGGCCCTTGCGCTGCCCTGCTGCAGCGCAGGGGCCATCGCACTACGGCAGCACAGGCGGCGAATACTGCAAGGTGCCGGCCAGGGCCCACAGTAAGAGCAGTACCAGTGGCGTGTGAGTAAGAAACTGCGCGAACGTGAAGCCCACGAGGTCGCGGGCCTTCAGACCGAGGATGCCGAGCAGCGGCAGCATCCAGAACGGGTTGATCAGGTTCGGCAGCGCCTCCGCGGCGTTGTAGATCTGTACGACCCAACCGAGGTGGACATGGAGGTCATTGGCGGCTTGCATTACGTACGGCGCCTCGATGATCCACTTACCTCCACCGGATGGCACGAAGAATCCAAGGACTGACGAATAGACGCCCATCATCAGCGGATAGCTTCCGCCCGATGAGATGTCGACAAACATCGTTGAAAGATGGTGCGACAGCGAGGCACCGTCCGGGCCCTGCGCCGTAGAAGTCAGTATGCTGGCAATAGCGCCGTAGAGTGGAAACTGAATCAGCACGCCCGCGGTAGCCGGCACCGCCCTCGCCACCGCATCGAGGAAGCTGCGCGGCCGCCAGTGCAGCAGCATGCCGACCAGCAAGAAGATCAGGTTATAGGTATTGAGGCCGGAAATCGCCACCAGCAACGGCTTGCCGGATAGCTCATGCCACACCCAACCCGTCCCCAGCGCCACGAGCGCGATCGTCAGCATCGGGCTGTGCTCTAACCACTCGCCGGAGCGCCTGCAGACCGGAGTGGAAAACTCAGCTGGCTCGATGACGACACCCAGTTCGGCCGCAGTCTTGGCGCGCGACGCGCCCGGCGCGGTCCAGTATGCGATCAGCGTTGAGACCACGAGCAATACCCCCGTCACTACCAGGCTCTGCCACAGAAAGATGGTCTCGCTGAACGGAATCACCCCCGGTGATCTGCAGCAGGCTCGGGGGAATGCTTGCCGGGTTCGCCTGCAGTTGCGCCGCCGACGAGCTGAGTCCCATCGCCCACGTCGCGCCGATGCCGAGATATGCCGCCGCGCCGGCAGCGCGATAGTCCATACGCAGCTCTGTGCGACGCGCCAAGGCCTTAGCCAGCAACCCGGCAAAGATGAGGCTGATGGCCCAGTGGAGAAGCGACGCTGATGAACGCCACGTAGGCAACGGCCGAGCGCCCATTGCGCGGCAACTGCGCCGCATGCTCGACGAGCCGCGCCATCGGCGGAGAACTGGCGATGACATAGCCTGTGATGGCGACCATCACCATCTGCATCGTGAATGGGATCAGGCTCCAAAAGCCGCTGCCAAACGCAACCGACACTGCACCGGGCGACGCGCCGATCGCCATCGCCCCTAACGCGACGGCCACCACCGTCAGGCCGACGAATACGTAGGCGTCCGGATACCACTTCTCGCACCAAGCAGTCACTCGCAGCGCGAGCCGTTCGAGTGCCGGCGTGTCAAGCGCGGCGCTGCCGGCCAGGCCGCCACCCGGGTGCATCTCCTGCGGCACAGGTGTAGCTGGAGCGATCTTCTCTTGTCGTGACATGACTGCACCTCCTTTCGTCTATGCTTGCTGGCCGGCCGCCATCCCGGCGTCCGGTTTCCGCAGCCCCATGCCGAGCGACTGCTCCAGCAAGGCGTGATCGTCCTTTTGATGCAGATTGATACGGTGACCATCCGGAAAGCCGCTCCTTGCTAGGCTTTCCGACCTCCCTTGTGTCGAGCGGTCGACTCTTTCTCAAGTCGTTGATTCTCAAGTAATTCGGCGGCGCGACCGTATCAATTTTCTGCAAAAGGACGATTGCCCCATACTGGTGGCTCGCCGTTTCACGTGGCAATTACTTTGACTCGTGGAATCTGCCGCCATGCTTGCAATTGTTGCCTGGATCACTTGCTCCTTCGCGGTTGGACTTTTTGCCAACGCCTTGGGACGCTCCGGCGCCACATGGACTATCTTCTCGTTGATCCTGAGCCCGTCGCTTGCGCTGATAGCCGTCGCCGTGCTGGACAGGAAGTGGACCAGGTCGGCTCGCGTAATGACTGCCATCGCGCCTGCAGCGGTGTCGGTGCCCGTATAGGCCAGCCAGTAGGACCCTATCGGGATCATCGTAGACCCCACGAGGCGCGTGGTGCGGCCGGCTGGAAGCCGCCCGCACTTACTTCAGCGTCTTCAACCGGTTGATCGCCGCACGCGCGCCTTCGGTACCGGGATACTTGGCCACTACCTGTTCCAGCGTTTTGCGCGCGGCCGCCTTCTGCCCGGACTCGAGCTGATTATTGGCAACCGCGATCATTGCGTCCGGCACCTTGGGATGCGTCGGGTTGGCATTGATCATTTTGTGCAGCACCCACGTGGACCCCTTATAGTCGCGCTGCGCGTAGAGCGAGTTGCCGAGCCAGTACTGCGCCAGCGGCAGGTAGGGGCTCTGCGGATACTTCTTGATAAACGACGAGAACGAATTCCCGGCGCTCTTGAAGTCGCCCGCCTGGAAATGCTTGAGCGCGGCGTCGTATTCGGGCTTCTCGCCCGGCGGCGACGTGCCCTGGCGGTCTTCGACCGAAGCGTGCTGGGGCTCGAACTTCTTCAGGCGCGCATCCAGGTCGGCGTAATAGTCCTTCTGCTGCTTCTGCAGCGTCGCTACCGTGTTCTGCAGCACTTCGTTCTGGCCGCGTAGTCGCGCAAGTTCCTGGCGTAGACCTTCGAGCTGGTTCTGCAGGTCGAGCGTAGTGCGGCTATTCTGCTCAATGCGCTGGGTCGCCGTCGCCTGGAAGCTGTTGAACTGGTCGCGCAGGTTGATGACCGTTTTGCGCGCCTGCTCATCGTCGAACACTCCGGCGTGCGCCTGCGTGAGGGGCAGCATACCGCCGCTCGCCATGGCGGCGAGCCACAACAGGGTGGAAACGTGTACTTTCATAAATGGGTCGTCGTGGGTCGTGTCGGTTAGCCGTCGTCAGATCGCTGTTGGTCTGCGGGCCAAATGCATCGGCGGCCCCTATCCTACCCGGAAAAACTCAACGCTCTGCCCCGCATTGACCGCGCGCTTGAGCCATGACGGCATCTCGCCCTGCCCGTCCCAGGTGAGCCCTTCCGCGTTGCGGTAGCAGACCACCGGCGCCGGCGGTGCGGCCGGTGGCGGCGGTGGGGGCGGCGGTGGCGCGAAGCACCCCGCCGCGTCGAGCTCTTCGAGGGTGAGCCCGTAGTCGTCCATCTGCGCCTGGATCCAGCGGATCGCGTCCGCCCGCTCAGTTTTTGCTGTCATCGCTGCCGTCACTGCTGTCGTTGCCTTCGTCCTGGTTGTTAGGCAGCGCCGCCGCCCCCGGCTCGTTGCCCGGCTCTTCCCCTTGGGCTTCCTGCGCAGTGGCCGCCGAACTTCCGGCCTGCCGAGTTTGCTTGTCAGAATGGGGGCGGACCGGCCGCGCCCGCCGACCTGTCGTTCAGTACAAGAGATCGATTAGGAAACGCTCAGGCTTCTTGCCAATCCACGCGGGAGCCCGACCGCGCCCCGACCAGGTCTGGCCCGTCTTCGGGTTGCGGTACCTCGGACGCGGCGCGGCCTTCGTCGGAACAGCGCGGGCAGCGGGCTCAACACTGGGCTTGCCCGCAATGTCCTCAATGCTGAGGTCGTACTCCTGCAT